>JAQBHE010000107.1:0-4279 GCA_032128015.1 Holophagae bacterium | reverse complement strand
CCGCGCCCCCGAGCGACCGATCTTCGTGGTCCGCAAGGGCGCAACCGGTGACATCTCGCCGCCGGCCGGCAAATCCTCGAGCGCTGGCGTGGTGTGGAGTCTCACCGGCCGCGGACCCTACATGCCGACACCGCTGGTCTACGGCGACTTGCTCTACATCCTCGCCAACCAGGGCATCCTCGACGCCTACGAGATCGACGGCGGTCGCGAGGTCTATCGTCAACGACTGGCGCACCGCGGCGGCGGCTTCAGCGGCTCGCCGGTCGCCGCCGACGGCAAGCTGTACGTGCCGAGCGAGGATGGCGATGTGTTCGTGGTGCGCACCGGCCGCGAATACGAGCTGATTGCGACCAACCCGCTCGGCGAGCGCCTGATGTCCAGTCCCGCTCTCTCGGAGGGCCGTCTGTTTCTGCGCAGCGAGCGCAGCCTGTTCGCGATCGGCAAACGACCGGACTAGCCGAAGCCCTCGGCGCTTGGAGCGACCGTCTGGCGACTAGTTTCGGTTCAGTCTCCCGGCAACGCCAGCGTGTCGCCGAATGAAGCGAGCCGCCCCTGAGGATTCTCGCGCACCCAGGTGGCGCCGGTCACGGTGTCGGTGACCCGCAGGACGTAGCGGACATTCGACAGCGAGCCCGAGAAGACCCAGTAGTGGCCGTTGATCGCCCGGCCGTCGAGCACCTTGACCACCACTTCGACGTTGGTTGGGCCATAGAACCAGAAACCTCCGGTGTCGCGGGTGAGCGGCAGCTGCCACCCGGTTCCGCTGGCGCCGCTGGGATCGGACCAGGTGATCTCGACCTCGAACCGACCTTCGAGGCACAGCCGCTCGGGGGTCGGCGCGCACGTGGCTTGGGCCGCGACGACCGCGGGCTCTGGGAACCCGCCGCTCCACGGCGGCAGCGCCTGGGACCGCGACGGCGGATCCACCGGCGACTCGGGCGATGCGGTGTCGGCGGTCCGAAGCGCGGGCAAAGCAACAACGTCGGCAACGCTTGCGAAGGTCCCAGCCGGGTTGAAGTAGCGACGACTGGCGCCGGTGACGGTGTCGGTGACGACGACCGAGTACTCGACGTTCGAGAGCGCGCCGTAGAACACCCAGAAGTGACCGTTGTAAGCGCTGCCGTCGAGCACCTTGACGATCAGCTCGAGGTTGTCGCGCGAGAAGAACCAGAAGGTCCCGGTATCGGAAGTCAGGCGTAGCGCCCGGCCGAAACCCGAGCCCCCGGAACCATCCGCCCAGGAGGCCGCAACCTCGAATCGGCCCCCACCCAAACACAGGGTCGTGGGGCTCTCGACGCAGCGGGCGGCGATGATCTCGGCATCGAGGGCCGCGGTCACCACTCCCGGTTGCCCTCCGGGGGACCGGGTTTCGAACGCCACCACCAGCCGGTTGCGATCGTCGAGGGTGACATCGGCAAAGAGCGCCGCCGGCAGCGGCAAGGCTTCGCCGACCGCCAGCTCGTCGGCGGTGGCCTTGGCCAGGGGATCGAAAGTGCGCACGAAGAGCTGAACCCCAGGGCCCGCCGGACCGCTCTCGACACTCTCGAACGCGATCGCCAGACCCCCGGCAGCATTGGCGCTCACCGAGGGAGCGCGCTGGTCGCCTTCGGCAATGCGGTGGATCCGCAGCTCGGGCCCCAGGAGCCGACCGTCGGCGCCGATTCGGCGTGCCCAAATGTCGAAGTCGAGCTCGCGTCGCTGCTGCCAGACCACCACCGTCTCGCCGCGCGCGGTGACCGCGACGGCGGGGGCCGCCGGCGACCCGTCCCGGCTTCCAGTGACTTCGAACGCGCCGCCGCGGGGCTGGCCATCGGCGAGGAAGTAGCGCACCCAGATCCCGCCGCTGGACCCTGTGTTGTCTGGACCTGTGTTGGCCGGTCCTGTGCTGACCGGTCCTGTGGCGGCTGGACCGACGAGCGCGGAATCCTCCCATGCCACCACGAAGCCGGCACTGCCGAGACTCGCAACACGTGGCGCGGCGCGCGCCTGACCTGGCGTGCCAGCCGCCTGACCCGGTCGGGCGAGGTCGAGGGCTCTCTTGGGGATACCGTCACGCGACAGCAGCCGCCCGAAGATCGCTTCTCGACTTGCCCACACCACCACCACGTCGCCGCGGTCGCTGGAGGTGACATCGACCTGCTCCGCGCGCGCCGCCGCCAGCTGGATCGGAGCCGTCCTCGGCACCGCATCGCTCTCGAACACCTGGAGGAAAACGCCGGATCCGCCCGCCGCTCCGCCGCCGTCCGCGGCCGTCGATCGCGCCGTCCAGGCGACAGCGAAACGGCCATCTCGGTCGAACGAGACCGCCGGCGAACCCTCGGCAGAACCCAGGCCAGCGCCGATCGAAAAGCTGTCGGTCAGGGGCTCGCGGTCGCGCCCGAACAACCGCGCTCGCACTCGCCCCTGCTGCTCCCAGACGAAGACTCGCCGGCCTTCACCATCCACCGCCGCTCGAGGTCGCTCGCCGCCAGCGCTGAGCAGCCGCTGATCAGCCACCGCCACTGCGCGCGGCCAGTAGCTGAGATTGTCGAGGGCGAAACGCGTCGCGGTGGTGTCGAAGGAGACCATGAGGGCGACGAAGGTCCGGCGCGCCGCGATCTCGGCGAGGTTGCCGGCGACCACTCCATCCTCGAGCGCCATCGCCGTGCGGCTGGCCACCGCGGTGCCGTCGGCTGCCATCGCCACGATGACGAGCCGGTCCCCCAGGCTGTATCCCGAGCTGAGAGCGAAGGCGAAGCTCGCTGAGCTCACTTCGGCGCCGAAGTCCACCACCAGCAGCCCGCGCGTCGACCCCTCGATCGTCGGATCGGTGACGTAGGTGGTCAGACCGGGGCCTCGCTGGCTGATGACCGCGTCGCCCGGACGGCCGCCGATCAAAAAGCGGAAGCTCAGCGGAGGAATCGACGTGCCGTCGAGGGTCGCGACGCGCAACCCGTGGATCTGCGTCGCGGCGGGAAACTCAGGCTCGTCGAAGCGGATCGGTCCGACCGCGTGGCCGGCAGCGCCGCCGGCGCTCAGGCACCAGGCGACTACGGCCGCGGTCACCACAACGCGGACGCGCGTCGCCGGGTCGTTTTGCACCGAATCGTCGAGACACACGATCCCCTCCAGATCGCTATGCTACAACAGCATGGACGCTTCCGATAGATGCCGCCGATAGATGCCGCCGATAGGTGCTGCCGATAGACGCTACCGATAGTCGTCGCGGACCGGTTGAAACACATCGAGGACCCGGCACACAGTCAGCGCCCGGCCGGAGTGTGGGATCCCCGAAGGAATGACCCACACCGCGCCCGGACGGAGCACCCGGGTCGTGACACCCACCGTCAGCTCGAGCTCGCCCTCGAGGACGTTGACGACCTGCTCGTGGAAGTGGCTGTGCTCGGGGAGCGCCGCGTCTTGGGTGATCCGCCAGTAGGCGAGCGTCATGTTCTCGGTGTGGACGAAGCGACCGCGAAAGCCGGGCATCGGCTCCCGCTCGGCGAGGGCAACGATCTCGATCGGTTCCATGACGATCACCTCCCGGAGTCTCTGGGGTTGAACCCGTAGGATAGGCCATGGCCTGGAAAGTCGCGTTCATCGGCAGCCACGGCGTCGGCAAGACCACCCTCGCCTACGGCCTCGCCGCCCGGCTCAAAGCGCGCGACCTGTCGCTCGAAGTCCTGGTCGAGGTCGCCCGGCGCTGCCCGCTGCCCATCAACGAGGAGACCAACCTCGCGGCGCAAGCGTGGATCCTCCACACCCAGGTCGCCGACGAGCTGGCGGCGGCGGCGCGCTATCCGGTGGTGTTGTGCGATCGCAGCGTGCTCGACAACTACGTCTACTTGCTGCTCGCCAAAGGACCTCAACCTTCGCTCGAGCCGTTCCTCGAACACTGGGTCGCGACCTACGACCTGCTGGTCCATGTGCCGATCGTGCAATCTTTGGTGCTCGACGACGGCATTCGCTCGACCGACCTCCGTTTCCAGCGCGCAGTCGAGGAGCGTCTCGAATCCGAGCTCGAGCGCCGGGGTCTCGAGCCGCTTCGACTCCACGGCGCGGCGCGCGAGAACTGGCTCGAGCAGGTCGAGTCGCGGGTCGTCGAGATGGTGCGCTCGCCGCAGCTCGAGCTGCTCTGACCCTCCGGCGGTTGGGCCGATCGCCCGTTATGGCGGCCGGGAGCCGATCAGTGGTCTCCCCAGATGCGCTCGAGAGTGCGGTCGCGACCGCAACCCGACCGATAGACCTTGTAACGGACCGGGTTCTTTCGGTAGTAGTCCTGGTGGTAGTCCTCGGCCGG
>JAQBHE010000106.1:0-5363 GCA_032128015.1 Holophagae bacterium | reverse complement strand
TGGCGCGGGCCGTAGACGTTCATGTAGCGGAGGCCCACGTACGAGAAGGCGTTCTCGGTGTCACGGTAGCGGTGGTAGAGCGAGCGGCAGATGTGTTCGCCGGCGATCTTGGTCGCGCCGTAGAAGTTGGTGTTGTTGTAGGGGTGGTCTTCGGTCATGGGCTCGGTCACTGCGTCACCATAGACCGAGGCGGAGCTCGAGTAAACGAGGCGCTCGACACCGCTGTGGATGCACGCGTCGACGACGTTGAAAGTACCCTCGATGTTGACCTTGAACGCCGACTGCGGGTACTCGTGACAGTGCAGGAGCCACAAGGCGGCGAAGTGGAATACACCATCGACACCTTCCATCGCCTTCGCCAGGAGGTCGCGGTGCAGGATGTCGCCGCCCAGCGGGAAGACCTTGAGCCGGGGGTCATGGAGCGCCAGTGCGAGGTTCTCGTGACGACCACGGGTGAAGTTGTCGTAGACCACGACCTCCGCCACGTCTTCACCCAGCAGCTGCTCGACGGTGTGCGAGCCGATGAGACCGGCACCGCCGATGACCAAGAAGCGCTTACCGCTCAGTTCCACGTCTGACCTGCCTGTCGGAGAGTAAGGACCGCGATGTCCGGGACCCCGGATGCCGCGAATGGTCCGGCTTGTGAGGCCGGAGCATAGCTGATTTGGCGGCGTCCCGGAGCGCTCGAGCTCCCTGGAACCGGGCGTCTCGCCGACCGAGCCCGGGAGAAGAGCGTCTTCCGACCCTGGTTGAGGATCAGGAGCGACTTGACGCTAGGATTCCGACTGTGAACCACTCGCCGCATCGCTCGGGTTCGGCCCGCGACCGCTCATGGCCGGTCGCCGAGCAGGTGGCTCGTCCTTGAAGGAAGCACTCCTGCGCCACCTGCGCGATCCGATCTCGGGCGAAGAGCTGAAACTCGAGACCCTGGAGACGGCAGGCGACGAGGTAATCTCGGGTCTTCTGCGCAACGCGGAGCGCTGGTATCCGGTGATCGAAGGCGTGCCACGGCTCTTGCTGGGCGAGCTTCGAGATGGTTACTCGCAGTTTGTCGAGCGCTTTGGACTCGAGGTGGCTCTCGGCAACGGCACCGCTGACCGCAGCCTGGGTGAGCACGCTGGGCACAGGACCGAGCAGAGGGCGACCAACGAGACCTTCTCGGACAAATGGCGCCGGTTTCGCCAGTACGGTTTCGAGCCGAAGCACCGCGAGTTTCTCCATGGCTGGTTCGCGCAGAAGTTCGGCCTCGAGTCGGCCGAATGGCTGCCGGCCTTCTACGGCGCCAAGAAGGCCATCTTGGAGGTCGGCCCGGGATCGGGATTCAACACCGAGTTCATGGCCGAGCACTGCGGCGGCTTCGTCGTGTCCGTCGACGTCAGCGCCGCCGCCCTGACGACCTACGAGAACACCCGGCACCTGCCGAACGCCCTGGTCGTTCAGGCAGATCTCATGGACCTGCCATGCCCAGACGAGTACTTCGACTTCGCGATCGCCGACGGCGTGCTCCACCACACGCCGGACACCCGCCGCGCCATGCGCTCGATCTACCGCAAGGTCAAACCGGGCGGCCACTATTTCTTCTATGTCTACCGCCAGATGGGAGCCGCTCGGTTCTTCTCCGACCAGCACATTCGCTCGGCGTTCGCCGATCTCGAGCCCGAGCTCTGCTACCGGGCGTGCGAGGGTATTACGGAGCTCGGCCGCGAGCTGTCTCGTCTCGGCGCCCGCGTCGAGCTGACGAAAGGGATCCCGGAGCTGGGCATTCCTCCCGGTAGCCACGACGTCCAGCGTCTCTTCTACTACAACTTCCTCAAATGTTTCTGGAACGACGCGTTCGATTGGGAGACCAACAATATGGTGAACTTCGACTGGTATCACCCGCACAACGCCTGGCAGCACAGCGAGATCGAGGTGCGCGGCTGGCTCGAAGAGCTGGGGGTCGAGGACTTCGCCTTCCATCCGGCCAATCCCAACGGCATTTCCTGCCTGTTGCGGAAGCCTGCGTAGGCGCTCGGCGGGCGACCGGGAAGCGGGCGATGAAGCGGCTCGCCCACCGGGTGTTGTTCGCTCTGGTGCGGATTTCGATCGCCCTGCTTCGCCCGCTCGCGGCGCCCGGACCCCGGGTGCGCAGCCTGTGGGTCGGGGATCCGGTGTTGGTGCTCGCGACCAACGCGAGAGCCGAGAGACTCAACGACGTCGCCGCCGACTCGCTGGTCTTCACCACCTATTTCGTCACCGACGCCTTCGACTATGACCTGTCGAGGTGGACCCGATTGCCGGTGCTCGGCAAATCGGTCCGCTATCTAGCGTTGGTGTGGGCGGCGCATCGCTACCAGCGGTTTCATTTCTTCTACAACCGCGGGCTCCTGCCGCAGCTCGAGCGCGGCTGCTTCAATCCGGACGAGCTCGATCTGCTTTTCCGACTCGGCAAGGAGATCTACTTCTGGGCCTATGGCGGTGACGTAAGGAGCCAAGAACGCACGCGTTCACTGGGGCATTGGAACTGCTGCTCGGAGTGCCCGAGTCCGGGCAGCATCTGCGTATGCGAAGACGACCGGGCCGATCGCAACTACCAGCGAGTCTTCAGCCGCGCAACTGCGGTCTTCTCCATGGGAGACATGATCCATTACACGCCGGGAAGCCAGAACGAGCTGTACTACTGGCCGGTGCCCATCGACACAGCCGCTGGCGAGCGCTATCGACCGGTGTTTCCGGACGCCGACGCCGAAGCACCGCTGCGGATCGCCCACGCTCCCAACCAGCGTCGCTTCAAAGGCACTCGGTTCCTCGAGGCCGCGGTCGAGAGCCTCGCCGAGCGCGGGGTGGAAGTGGTGCTCGAGATGGTCGAGGGTCGACCCAACGACGAGGTTCTGGAGCTCTTTCGCCGGGCCGATGTGGTCTTCGACCAGTGTCTGATTGGCTTCCACGGCTACACCGCGCACGAAGCCATGGCGCTCGGCAAGCCCGTTTTGTGCTTTCTACGCCACCCGGAGCTCTATCTGCTGGCTCCTACGGAGTGTCCGATCGTCAACGTGACGCCCGAGACTTTGGCCGGCGAGATCGCTGCGCTGGCGGCGGATCGCCCCCGACTTCGCCGACTCGGTGAGGCCGGGCGGCGCTACATAGAGATGTACCATACGCCCAAGCAATTCGCCCGCCGGCTGGGCGCGGCACTCGAGCAGTGCTCGCCGGCCGGCGGTGGCCGGATGAAGCCCCTGAGGGTGATTCCGCGATGAAACGTCCGAGAAACTCGCCATGAGCAGTTCGACCGCAGTCATCGTTGGGGCCGCTGGTTTCATCGGACGGCATTTGACGGCTACCCTGTCGAAGGGCGGGTGGCGGTGCATCGGATGCGACCTTGTGACTCAGCCACCCGACTGGCCGGGGGAGTATCGGCAGGTCGATCTCAGGCGCGGCGATCCGCAGGTTCCGGAAGGCTGCGACGTTGTCATCTTTCTTGCTCAGGACCCTAGCTACCGGGTCCTCGACTCTCGAACCCCCGAGCTCTTTGCGGTGAATTCGTTGGCCCCGATGCGATGGGCGCTTGCCGGCGCAGATCGTGACTGCCGGCTCTTCCTCTACGCTTCGACCGGCAGCATCTACCGTCCGTCCTTTGAGCCGCTTGACGAGAACGCTCCGCTTCATCGCAACGGCGCATACGCCTTGAGCAAGATCATGGGTGAAGAGTGCCTCGCGCTCCTGAGCGAGCGCCTTCAGACGCTCTCGCTTCGTTTCTTCGGGGTCTATGGCGCAGGCCAGCGCAACATGCTGGTGCCGACCATCCTGTCGAGACTGCAGGCGAACGAACCGATAACCCTGGCTCCTCGCGCCGACGGTCGCGCCGACCAGGACGGCCTCCGGATCTCCCTGACCCATGTCGACGACGTGTGCCGAGCGATCGTCGAACTGATCGCAATGGGGCATACAGGAGCGCTTCCTTGGAGTGCGGTCAATGTCGCCTGCGACCAGCCGGCGAGCCTTCGGGAGCTCGCCGAGAGGGCCGGGGCCTTGATCGGTAGCCGCCCGCGCTTCGAAGTGGCAACCGCGCCCCGGGCAGGAGATCTGATTGCCGACATCGGCCGGTTTCGTGGCGTCTTGCAGACCCCCTTCCGACCGCTCTCGAAGGGTCTCGAGGAGGTTGTCGGCGAAGCTGCCGAGACATCTGCCGTGACATCGTGACGCGAGCTCCCGGCGAGCCTCTTCGTGTCCTTCATTTTCCGCTTCCGACGGCGGGCCACCCGTCGGGGCTGGCGCAGGCCGAGCGTCGAGCCGGCCTCGATAGCGAGCTCGTCTCTCTGCAATCTACGCCCTACGGCTTCGCGGCAGACCAGAACCTCGGGCTCGAATCCAAGCCGGCTGCGGTCCGACTCTTTCGCCGGCTGCTCTTTGGTCTGAGCACGCTGGGGCGCTACGACGTCTACCACTTCAATACCGGCCAGACGTTCTTCCCGCTCCGGGTCCCGGTGCGTCTCGATCTGCCGCTGCTCAAGGCGCTGGGCAAGAAGGTCTTCGTCACCTTCCAGGGATGTGATGCTCGGCAGCGTTCCTTCTGCCGCCGGGCCTTCGCCCTGTCTTGCGCCAGCGGTCCTCGGCCCTCCTGCCCGTGTCTGGAGTCTTTGGATGGCCCCAAGGCACGGCGCATTCGTTACCTGAAACGCTGGGCAGACGGCGTTTTCTGTCTCAATCCCGACCTGCTACGCGTGGTCGCAGGCGCCGAGCTCGTGCCCTATGCCTCGGTGGACGCCAAGAGGCTCGAGCCCAGCTATCCGGATTCGAGTGCCAGCGGACCACTCCGGATCCTCCACGCTCCGACCGATCGAGCCAAGAAAGGAACCGAGGCAGTGCTCGAGGCGCGTGATCGCCTTCGGGGAGAACTCGACCTCGAGTGGCAGCTGGTCGAGGGGCTCTGCCACTCCGAAGCGATGGCTTGGTATCGAAGCGCGGACCTGGTGATCGATCAGCTTCGTATCGGGTGGTACGGTGGCCTGGCGGTCGAGGCGATGGCGCTGGGAAAGCCGGTGATCGCCTATCTCCGCGAGTCGGACCTCGAGCTGGTCCCAGCCGGTTTGGCGGCCGATCTGCCGGTGGTGTCGGCACGTCCCGACAACCTCGTGTCGGTGATCCGAACGCTCGCGAGCGACCGCGAGCGGTTGCAGCGGCTTGGCGCCGCAGGGCGAGAGTTCGTTTTGCGATGGCACGATCCGGACCGGATCGCGGCTCGGTTCGCGGCGCTCTATCGAGGCCGTGCGAGGCGCTTCTGGCACGAGAAGATGCCGCAGGGAGTTTGAGCTGCACAGCGTGGTTTGGCATGGCCAGCGTTCGACCTGTGATCGATCGACTCAGACCGGCGACGAGGGCGGCCT
>JAQBHE010000105.1:0-8739 GCA_032128015.1 Holophagae bacterium | reverse complement strand
GTTGGTGTTGCCGACGCTATCGAACCAGTCCCACAGCCTCTGGAGAGCCACGTCCGCCGAAACCAGGGCGCCACTCGCGTTCTGGTTGATCGCCGGGCCGTTGTAGTTCCAAGTGATATTAGCCGGGTTGCCGCCCTGGGACGTGGCGTTGGCCTGGGTGTTGGCGATTGCGGTCACGTAGCGCCCCAAGCTGGCGTGGAAGGACCAATCGCCGTCGCCCTTGGGGTCGAAGCTGAGGCCCAGCCGCGGGCTGACCTTGGAGTCTTTCGCCACCGCTTGTCCCGCGGAGTCGACGCCGTCGTTCTCGTCGTAACGCACGCCGAGGTTGAAGCTCCACTTGTCGTTGAGGCGCCAACGGTCGTTGGCGAAGAACGAGTTGGTCTTGAAGTCGGTTCCGAGGCTCGACACCAGGATCGGATTCCACTGGATTCTCGTGTCCCCGCCGGGCAGGATCACCGGGTACAGGTCGGTGCCGCGAATGATCGTGTTGCTGAGCAGGATCCGGAAGTCACTGCCCGACTGGTGGTTGTCGGCGGCGCGGATGTCCGTGAAGGTGTCGTAGCCGAACACGAAGTCGTGGGCGCCGAGGTTGCTGGTCGACAAGAACCAAGAGCCCTTGAGCAGCAGGTTCTCGTTGTCGCGCTCTTCGGGCCGGCAGACGCCGCAAAAAGTCGGGCTGTGCCAACGGCGGCCGGTCGGCCGATCGACGAACAAGGTGCCGCCGATACGGTCGGTGAACTTGGACCCCGAGTTGACGAAAGCGAAGGCGCGCTCGGAGTATTGCGCTTCGACGAAGAAGTTCTGGCTCAAGACCCCGGTGTAGTTCAACGCCTTGAGCTCCTGGGGCAGCTCGCGATCGTTGATCGAGAGGGTGTCGAGGATCGAGCCGAAGGAGTTTCCGAGGTCTTTCTCGTCGATGTCGAAGTAGGTGCCGGTCAGGCGGTGGCTCGGTGTCGGTGACAGGGTGAGCTTGCCCTCGATTCGCGTCTCCTGGGTTCCTCGTGGGTAAGGCACCGCGGTGATGAGGGTCTGGGAGGTGGTCGTTTGGTCGAGATCACGCCCGGCCAGGAAGTACCACAAGTGGTCCTTCAGGACGAAGCCGCCGAGAGTGGCTTCGTAGGACTCGTTGATTTCGTCGGTCTTGGCGACGGTCAGCGGGGTTGACGCAGACCAGTCGTCGTTCGTCAGGTTGGTGCGCAGCGAGCCGTGGACGCTGTTGCCTCCGGATTTGGTGATCGTGTTCACCACGCCGCCGGCGAATCGCCCGTACTGGGCCGAGATGCCGGACACCGAGGTCGTGGTCTCATCGATCGCGTCCTCGATGAACAGGTCGAACGGTTGGCCGCGAAGGTTCTCGGTGATGACCACGCCGTTGACCAAAAACAAGTTCTCGTACGACTGGCCGCCGGACATCGAGATGTTGCCGTTGGGGCCGGTGGTGCTGACGCCGGCGGCGAGTGTCACCGTGCCTCGGATGTCGCGGTTGACCGGCAGCTCCTCGATGAAGGTGGTCTCGTAGGTGGAGGAGGACTGCGAGGTCCCCGAGATCGTCTCGTGCGTGGAGGTGACGACGATCGCCTCGGTGACTCCGGAGACCGCCAGGGTGGGGCTTACCTCAGCCTGCTGTTGCGCCGAGACCTTGACCGCTTGGCGGGAGGTCTCGAAGCCGTCGAGCTCGAAGCTCACTTCGTACTCGCCGGGCGGCAACAGCTTGAAGATGTAATCGCCATTGGCGGTCGTCATCGCGGTGCGGGTGCCCTGGAGGGCGATGGAATCGACGGTGACCGTCACGCCCGGGAGCGCACCATCCGCCGAGTTGACCCGCCCCGACAGGGTGCCGGTGGGGAGCTGGGCGAGCAGTGTGCTCGTCAGTAGGGCGGTCGCGAGTAGGGCGCAACCCAGTGCCAGAAGCAAAGGTCTACGGTTCATCTCTTCTCCTTCGGCCTTCGGCCGATGTCTAGGGCAGGTGGCTGGTGGAGGGTTCAGCGGATGGATCGCTGCCCAGAACCGCGCACGCCATTCCGAAAACGCTTCCAGAACGGGTGCTTTGGTCCGTCGAACGACTACCGCCAGCTCCGCAATGATTCCGACGCGATCGATGCAACCAACGCGCCATGCGGTGGACCGACGGCATGCGATCGCAAATGGCCGAATTCATTGGCCATCGGTGGTGTTTCTGCGGACCGCAGCAGGCCTTGATTCAACGGGTTGGATCCTGAAACCGGAAAGGATTCACCAGAGTGTTCAACGAACCCGTTTCGCACACGGTCTGACCTTGTACCCGGACCGTCAGTCCGGTAGTGGTCGCGCTACGGCCGGTCCATGCTTTCGTCGCGTTAATCGCCGATTCGCAAAGGTCGCGAAGGAGTGCCAGCCGCGTTTAGCGGGAGATCGGCACCGGCGAATTGCTGTCCGCGCCTTGCGGTGCGCGGCGCCATGAAGCAGATCCCTCGGCGCCGAACCGTCACTGGCCGCGTCGCTCTACGGCGTCCGGCCGCCGAGGCGCTCTTTGCGGAGCGGACCGCTGTTCTTCGGGAGCACGAAGTGCATGCCGTCCTCGCCGACGACGATCTCGCCCGAGAACGCCTCTTTGCCGCGGGTGAACGCGGCTGGGGCTTGCGCTGGCGGCAGCGGTGGCACGAGGTGCGAGAGCACGAGAGCTTTCACACCGGCCTCGGCGGCGACGCGGAAGACGTCGGCGGGAAAGGTGTGGTTGGTGAGGGCGTCGCGCAGGATCTGAGCGCCACGCGGGTTGCCGGCGCTTTCGAGGGCCGGCGCCGCCATCGCAATCACGCCGTCGGCGATCACTTCGTGGACCAGCAGGTCGGCGCCGCGTGCCGCGGCGATCAGGTTGTCCGAGCGCATCGTGTCACCGCTCACTACCACCGACCGCCCGGCCCAGTCGAAGCGATAGCCGACCGAGGGCACGATCGGCGGGTGATCGACCAGGAAAGCGGTGATCTCGAGGCCCGATTCGCGGTAGAACGTGGTGCTGGTCTTGCCGGCAGGGAACTCGATCACGCGTGCGCTCGCTCGACTGCCGGCGGGTGGCATCACCTGCTCGCCGTGGTGCGCGACCCGATAGCCGCGGTCGAGGTCATAGGCAGCGGTGAAGCCGGCAACGACGCTCTCGATTCCCGTTGGGCCGTAGACCAGCAGCGGGTCGCTACCCGAACCGCGGGTCCAGTGGCCAAAGTTGATCTCGCCGAGGTCGGCGATGTGGTCGGAATGAAAGTGGGTGAGCAGGACACCGGAGAGCCGGTCCACCGGCAGGCCGAAGAGCGCGAGGCTGTCACCCGCACGTGATCCAGCATCGACCAGGAAAAACCGTTCCCCGGCGATCACCGCCGTGCACGGCCCAGCGCGGTCGGGCGCAAACAAAGGGCCGCTGGTGCCGCACAGGATGACGTGGAGGTCGCCGTCGCTGAGGAGTGCCGTGGCGGCACTGGCCTGTTGGATCTGCGCCGCGAAGGGGTTCTGGGCGGCGAGTGGAACCGTCGCGAGCAGCGCCGGGGCGGTCAGCGCGATCCGTGCGACAGCCAGCCGAAGCCAGGAGTGGGTTGCGTAGGTGGTTTCCACTCGGTTCACGTCGTTTACCTCGAAGCGAATGGTAGCCCAACCCGATCGCGGCATTCACTAGACTGCCCGCGATGCCGAGATTGCAAGAACGAGGAGTCTCGGCGCGCGGGCGAATCGTCGGCCATATCTGCGCCAGCGCGGTTGTACTCGGCGCCTTTTCCGGCCACGCCCAGGAACCGGTTCCGGACTCCCAGCGGATCGAGCACGGCGAGCGGCTGTTTCACCTCTACTGCGCCACCTGCCACGGGCGCACCGGCGACGGTTGGGGCGAGCGTCACGACATCACCTACGCCCGTCCGCGGAGCTTCTTGTCGGCCCGTTTCAAGCTCGCGACCACCAAGAACCGGGTGCCCAGCGACTCCGACATCGAGCGCACCATCCGACTCGGGATGCCTGGATCGGGGATGCCGAGCTGGTCGCAACTCTCGCCCGCTGAGATCGCGGCGTTGGCACGTTTCGTCCGGCAGCTCGGGATCGAGGCGTTGCGGGTGGCACTCGCAAGGGAGATTGCGGCCGGTGAGATCGACTCCGTCGAAGCGGCATCTCGGCTCGCCGAGCGCACGATCCCAGGCGCGCCGGTGGCGGTGCCCGCCGAGCCTCCGGTTGACCCGGAGCGGCGGCAGCGTGGCGAACGGATCTACCGCGAGGCGTGCGCCCCCTGCCATGGTCTCGACGGACGCTCGCCTCAGGCCGCCGCCAAGAGCGACTTCGAGGGCAATTGGCTGCCACCGACCTCGCTCGCGGCCGGCATCTTCAAGGGCGGTGGCGACGGCCGGCAGCTGTTCATCCGGCTGGCCACGGGGATGGAAGGCACCGGAATGCCCGCGTACGACAGCGCCTACTCCGGCGACGAGCTATGGGACGTCGTCCACCATGTCCAGGCCCTAGCGCGAGGCGAGATCGCTTCAGAGATCACGGCAGAGATTTCGGCGACGAAGCCTGTCGGCGAAGTGCCGATCGAAGTCGTCGCGGCCAACGACACGGTGCGTGGTCGGGTGCTTCTGGAACCGCCGCCAGCAGCGGGCTCGGCGCGGCCCGCTGGCCGTTTCGGTCTCGGCGGATGGATTGCGCTCGGCGTGCTCCTCGCGGGAGCGGCCCTGCTGCTGTCGATGTTCTTGCGGCGACGGGCCTGAACCACCGAGTGGGCCGAGTCCGCGGCTCAGACCTTGCGGGCGCAGACCTGGCGGGCTCAGACTTTGCGGCCGACGAAGACATCGCGCCGCCACGGGTCGGGCAGCGATCTGGCTTCGAAGCCGGCCTCGGCGAGCAGCCGCAGCCAGGTGTCGCGCGCAAACAGGCCCTCGACGTGGCGATCGTGGACTACCCGCACCGCCCCCGACTCGCCTCGGAGCATGACCGCGTAGTCGACAACGTAGGTGGAGTTCCGAGGGTCGAAGTCGTGGCTCCACTCGAGGTAGCGCACCGCGCGGCCGCCGGCTTCGCTGCCGCCGTCGTCGGTGCCAGGGAGAAAGGTCTCGCGCACGAAATCCGGGGCGAAGAGGACCACGCCACCGGTACGACAGTGAACTGCGGCGGTGTGGATTGCCGCGGCGAGGTCGGCCTCGGAGGTCAAGTACATCACCGCGTCATGGACGAACACCGCGTCGAAGACCCGGCCCAGACGGACGGTGCGCATGTCGCCCTCGGCATGCTCGCACTCGGGGTTGAGGGCATGACTCACCCGCAGCATCTCGGGTGAGAGGTCGACCAGGGTGAGGGAGTAGTGAGCCTTCAGGTAGCAGGCGTTGTTGCCGCCTCCCGATCCCAGCTCGAGCATGGTTCGGATATCGCCATCGCTCGCCTCTTCGAACAGCCGACGGAAGTGCAGGGCCTCTTCGTCGTAGCCGTCGTCAGGCGGCGAGAACAGCGGCCACCACTCGGCGAGCTCGCCGTAGAGCTTGGGCATTCCTTCCCGCTCCCGTTTCAGGGTATTCCGGTTCAGGGATACTGGCTCTATGGGTAAACGTAGGTCGCCGAGAGTCCGAGCGGGATGCCGAGCGCCCAGTAGGCGAGCAGGAACAGGCTCCAGCATCCGAGCAGGGTCAGCGAGTAGGGGAGCATCAACGAGGTCACGGTGCCGATGCCGGTGCTCTTGACCCAGCGCTGGCAGAACGCCACGACCAGCGGGAAGTACGGCATCAGCGGGGTGACGATGTTGGTGGTCGAGTCGCCGACTCGGTAGGCCGCCTGGGTCAGTTCGGGCGAGAGCCCAACCTGCATCAGCACCGGCACGAAAACCGGTGCGAGCAGCGCCCACTTGCCCGATGCCGAGCCCACCAGCAGGTTCACCGAGGCGGTGAGCAGGATGATGCCGACGATCGTCACCCCGCCCGGGAGACCCAGGAACTGCAGGAAGGCGGCGCCCTTGACCGCCAGCAGCGCGCCGAGGTTCGAGCGGCCGAAGGCAGCGGTGAATTGGGCGCAGAAGAAGATCATCACCAGGTAGTAGGCCATCGTCTCCATCGACTTGGTCATGCCCTTGATCAAATCGCGGTGGCTCTTGACGGTGCCCGCGACGTAGCCGTAGACCGCGCCGGGAAGGAGGAAGAGCAAGAAAATGAGCGGCACGATCGACTGCATCAGGGGCGCGCTGAAGGCGGTGATCTGGCCGTCGGCCGAGCGCAGCGGCGATCCCGACGGCAGCACCGAGGCGACCAGCAGCCCGAGTCCGACCACCATCGACAGGAGACCCGCCCACAGGCCCTTGGTCTCGCGGGCGGTGTTGGCGTCCATCTTGGCGAGCTTGGCCTCGTCGCCGTCGATCGCAACGCCTGCCAGGCGCGGCTCGATGATCCGGTCGGTGATGTACCAGCCGATCAGGATCACCAGCACGCTCGAGGCGCTGGTGAACGCCCAGTTGGACAGCGGGTTGACCTCGCGCGCCGGATCGAGAATCTGCGCCGCCTGTTGGGTGAATCCTTGGAGCAGGGGATCGATTCCCGAGGGAATGAAGTTGGCGCTGAATCCGCCCGAGACGCCGGCAAAGGCGCAGGCGATGCCGGCCAGCGGGTGCCGGCCCGCAGCGTAGAAGATCACCCCGCCGAGCGGGATCACCAGCACGTAGCCGGCGTCGGCGGCGGTGTGACTGACCACCGCGACCAGCAGCAGCATCGGCGACAGCAAGCTGCTGCGGGTCATCGCGAGCAGCGCCTTGAGCGCCGCACCGATGAACCCGGTGTGCTCGGCGACCCCGACCCCGAGCAGAGCCACGAGCACCACGCCCAAGGGCGCGAACCCGGTGAAGGTGGTGACCATGCTCGACAGGAAGGTGGCCAAGCTCGAGCCAGCGAGCTGGTTCTGGATCTGCAGCGCCCGCCTACCGTCGGCTGCCGGGACGCTGAACTCGTAGCCCGAGAGCAACGCGGAGGTCGCCCACACGACGAGTAACGCGATGACGAACAACGCCGCCGGATCAGGCAGCTTGTTGCCGATCCGCTCGACCCAAGCAAGGGCGCGGTAGACGATGCCGGTGCGCGCCGGCGCCGCCGCTGGCGGCTTGACGGGACTGTCGCTACGGTCGATACGAGCCATGGTCACCTCCGAGGCGCGACTTTGACAGATGCCGCGGGACGCCGATTCACCTGCCGCTCGGCGGCAGCCTTTCGGCGCGCGATTGGAGCTGGGTCGCGGCGATGACCGAGAGCGCGGCAAGCAGCGCTCCGAGCAGGAAGGCGCGTCCAAAGGTCGGTTGCGCGCCGGTCGCGGCGAGGGTGAGCAAGGTGATGCCGAACGAGGTGCCGACCTGGTTGGTGAGCCGGCTGGCGGCGGTCGCAATCCCGATGTGCTCGGGCGGCACCGACGACGCCACGGTCGAGTTCAGCGATGGCAGGCAGAGACCTTGGCCGACCCCCTGGAGCACCAGCCCGACTCCCACCACCGGTAGCAGCACGCGGCTCGAACCGAAGGCAAGGAGCAGCATCGAGCCGGTGACCAGCCCGGTGCCGATGAGGGCGGTCGGACGTTCACCGAAGCGGTCGCCGAGGTAGCCGCCGAACGGCGACGAGAGCGACAGGCTGAGAGTGCGCAGCACCATGATGGCCGCCGCCGCGGTGATCGAGAAGCCGAACTGTCGGAGCACCAAAGGGGCGAGCACGAAGGCTCCCATGTAGGCGCTGCCCATCAGGGACGACGACAGGATCGGAGCGGTGAAGTTGCGGCGCAGGAACAACTCGAGCGGCAACAGCGGCGCCGGCGCTCGGCGCTCGATCCACAGAAAAGCGGCGAGCCCGACGACTCCGAACGCCAACGGCACCGCGATTCGTGGCGAGGTCAGGGCGTGGTCGCGCACCTGGCTGAGCGCCACCATCGCGCCGCCGACGCCGACGGCGAGGCTGGCGGCGCCCGGAAGGTCGAAGCGCACCCGCAGGCGCTCGGTCTCGGCGAGCACCAGCCAGGCGAGGCCGAGGGCGGCGAACGCGAACACCGCCTGGACCGAGAACACGGTGCGCCAGCCCAGCAGGTCGACCAACGGTCCGCCAACGATCAGCCCCATCGCCGGCGCCCCGGCGCCAACCATCGACCACCAACCCATCGCCTGGGTGCGGCGACCGGGTGGAAAGACGCTGAAGATCAACGCCATCGAGCACGGCTGGGTGGCGGCGCCGACCACCGCGGCGAAAGTACGCAATCCGATCAGCGACGGCGCGCTCCAGGCGAACGCGGTCACCACCGCTGTGGCCGCCGCCAGGGTCGAGCCCACCAGGTAGATCTTGCGGTGGCCGCGGAGGTCGCCGAGCTTGCCGAGCACCGGCAACGACACCGCCGAGAACAGCAGTGGCCCGGTGATCACCCACATCATCACCGTTTCGGTGGTCTCGAGCTGCGCCGCGATCTCGCCCAGCGACACCGCCAGGATGGTGAACGGGAAGCCGTTGGCGAACATCCCGGCGAGGGTCGCGACGAGCACCCAGCGCGGGTAGCTGCCCCGACGCCGGCGCTCGTCGACGAAGCGGCGACGGAAACCCGGTCCGCCGACCGGGGTCGTCGTCTGGATGCTGCCCGGTGAAGGCGGCGTCGCGATCGGACTGCCGCTCGACTTCATCGGTCGCTATCCTCGCTCGAGACCGAGCCGGGTCCAGAGTCGGCGCGTCCGCGGGCCAAGGACCTCAGTGTTGTCCCGGGACGCCGACTCCCCTCGGCCCCAGAAGCCCGTGCTTGTGC
>JAQBHE010000104.1:0-6707 GCA_032128015.1 Holophagae bacterium | reverse complement strand
AGGACTTGCAGCGTAGCCGGTGGCGAGAAGCCGATGCAGGACGAAAAGCGCGACTCCGCCCACTGGCAAGCTTCTCAGCCACCGGCGGAGCGGAAAGGCCTTGTCGTGCGGGCGTGCTGACTTTCACCACGGGCTGCTAGACATCGCCGCCGCTACAGATCGCCAGGAGGTCGCGACCGTAGCGGCGGGTGAGCGCCGGTCCGACACCGGCGACCGCCAGCAGCTCTTCTTGGTCGGTGGGACGGGCCGCCGCCACCGCGAGCAGGGTACGGTTGGTCAGAATGCGGAAGGCCGGCACGCCGCGTCGCCGCGATTCTTCGAGCCGCCACTGGCGGAGGCGTTCGACCAGCGCCGGGTCGGCGACGCCAGCGTCCACGGCGTCTTCGAGCGGCCTTCTTCGGGAAGACGCTGCCGACCGTTTGCCCGCGGAGCGCTGCCTCTTCGTAGTCTTCGCCCATCGCGCCGCGACCGGATGATCGGCCACCGCCACCAACCCCTCGAGATCTGGACCCGCCCGCCGACCGGCCGGTCGCAGCTCGGCGCGCCGGTAGTGAATGCGCTCGCCGTCGCGCTCGAACGAAGCGTCCGAGACCTCGACCAGACCTCCCCGCGCCAGCCCCGAGAGCAGCTCCTCGAACTCGCCGCGATCGAGCCAGCCGCAGACCTCGAACACGCTCTTGTAGAGCCGTCCGGTGCCCTGTCCACCGCCCTCGCGCAACAATCGCAGGATCTCCTGCAACGCCGTCAGCTCTTCCGCTTCGGGGGCGCGGAAGCCGTGGGCGAGCGAGTCGCCGGGACGACAGATGTCGCACTGGCCGCAGGGATCGCCGGGATCGTCGGTGTCGCCGAAGTGACGCACCACGGCGAGCATCCGGCAGCCCTGGGACTGGGCAAAGCGGGTGATGTCGGCGAGCTGGTCGAGCCGGTGCTGGCGCTGCGCCAGATAGGACTCGCGCCAGGCCACGACGCCGAGGCCGACCTCGCCGCCGCTGCCCAGAACCACCCCGCCGTGGACCCACAACTTGTCGAGCGCGCTCTCGAAGACATCGTCCTCGAGGCCGAGGCGGCGGCGCAGGACGTCCGAGGTCATCGCGCCGCGCTTGCGCACCAAGGTCGCGATCCCGTCCAGCACCTCGACATCCGGGTAGTCGCGCCCGTGAAAGTACTCGTGGGTGCGTCGATCGGCCCACGAGTACAAGAGCAGCGCGCGCGACGGCAGACCGTCGCGACCGGCGCGACCGATCTCCTGGTAGTAGCCCTCGAGGGTGCTCGGCAATCCGGTGTGGATGACCGTCCTCACGTCGGGCTTGTCGACCCCCATCCCGAAAGCGATGGTCGCGACCACCACTTCGAGCTCGCCGCCGAGGAAACGCTGCTGGATCTCGTCGCGCCGTTTCGCAGGAAGCCCGGCGTGGTAGGGCGCTGCGGCGAACCGCTCGGAGAGCCGGCGCGCCAACGACTCCGATTCCTTACGGGTCGGCGCGTAGACGATCGCCGGACGGCGATCGCCGGGACCGAGCACTTCTTCGACGACCTCGGGCCGCTGCGACGGCCGGCGCTCGACCACCTCGATCGCCAGGTTCTGGCGCCGAAAGCCGTGGATGAAGCGCCGCGCTCTGGTCTGGCCGAGCTGCTCGACGATGTCGTCTTGGACTCGCGGGGTCGCGGTGGCGGTGAGCGCCAAGATCGGCGCCGGCCGCAGCTGGGGCAGGCGCTCGCCGAGCAGCCGATAGTCGGGTCGAAAATCGTGGCCCCATTGCGAGATGCAATGCGCCTCGTCGATCGCCACCAGCACCGGCAATCGGCGCGCCAGCAGCTCCGGAAAACCGGCGACCCCCAGCCGTTCTGGAGCGATGAACAGAAAGTCGAGGGCGCCTTCGAGGTACTGCCGGCACACCCGCCTCGATTCGTCGCGGGGCCGGCCAGAGTGGATCCTCTCGGCGCGCAGCCCGAGCCCCTGGAGCTTGAGAGTCTGGTCCTCCATCAGGGCAATGAGCGGCGAAACCACCAGGGTGGTGCCACCGCGGACCAGACCCGGGAGCTGGTAGCACAGCGACTTGCCGGCGCCGGTCGGCATCACCAAGAGGGCGTCATCGCCCGCGATCACCGCCTGGCATACCACCTCCTGGAACGGTCGATAGCCGTCGAAGCCGAACACTTCGGAGAGCAGCTGCCCGGGGTCGCGGGTTCGCAGTGTCTGGGTCGCCGGGACGCCAAGAGTGTGCACAGGCGGTGCGCGCTCTGGGCGAGCCCGCGCAACGTCGTTGGCTGGCTGTGGCGACGCTGGGTCGCAATCCCCGGCGCGACCCTCGAGCGTCCAGGCGGTGAGCCGACGGACGAAGTCCTCGATCCGCTCGAGGAATCCGCCGAGGTCGAGGGCGCCGCGCTCGATCGCCCGCAGCTGCGCTTCCCACTCGCCGGTCATCGCCGGGCTCTTGACCTCGGGATGAACCCGCGCGATCAGCGAGATCCCCTTGGCGGTCGCGACCAGGGCCTTGCCGCGGCGCACAACGTACTCTCGGCGCACCAGAGTCTCGAGGGTCTCCGCGCGGGTTGCCGGCGTCCCCAGCCCGCGCTCCTTCATCGCCTCGGACAGCTCGCGGTCGGTGAGCGAGCGGCCCGCGGTCTCCATCGCGGTCAGCAGCGTGCCGTCGGTGAGCCGCGGCGGCGGCCGGGTCTCCTTCTCGAGCGCCACCGCCGAGAGCACGACCGCTGGGGCGCCGGCGGTGAGACCCGGCGGCAGCTTCTGGCGATCGTCGCCCGGATCGTTGTCATCGCGAGGGTCATCAGGCTCGGAGGCAGAGTCGCCGCCGGAAGGCTGCGCGTCGCCGCCTCGCCGTCCCGGTTTCGGAGTCTTGCGGCCACGCTCGGGGGTGATGTCCAGGGCCTTCCAACCCACCTGCTCGACCTCGATACCTTTGGCCAGGAACAGATCGACCACCGACTCGCCCGAATCACCCGACTCGCCGCGCTCACCGGGTATGCGGCCCGGACCACTGTCGACCGCCACCACCACGGTCGAGACCGCCGCGACGTGGTCGCCTTGCCACATCGCGAGGAACCTCCGGCATACCAGGTCGTAGATCTTCGCTTCATCGGGCTCGAGGTCTCCGCCTCTCGGAGCATCGACTGCGGTCGGCAGGATCGCGTGATGATCGGTGACCTTGGCGTCGTCGACGAAACGCGGCCCCGGGTGGTCTTCTCCGGTCCCCGGCCGCAGGTGCTCGCGGTAGGGCTCGGCTACCCGCTCGACGATGCCCAGGAGCTGGGGAACGAGATCCGACGGCAGGTGACGGCTGTCGGTGCGGGGATAGGTGATCCGCTTGCGTCGCTCATACAGCGACTGCGCGGTCTGGAGGGTGCGCCGAGCGGTGAAGCCATAGAGCCGGTTGGCGTGACGCTGGAGCTCGGTGAGGTCGTACAGCTGCGGCGGCGGCGTTCGCTGGCTGCGACGGGTCGCTGTTTCGACCCGCGCCCGACCCGTCGCAGCACGCTCCGCGACGGTGCGCGCCGCGCTCTCGGCCTCGAGCCGAGCCGCGTCATCGCCCTTCGGTCCGCCCCGAAACCGGTGTACCGGTCCTCCTGGCTCGCGGATGTAGCTGCCCTCGAACGACCCAGCGCTTCCGTGCGGCAGCCGCTCGGGCTGGAAGGTGGCGCGGACCTCGAAGTAGGTCTCCGCAACGAAGGTCGAGATCGCGTTCTCGCGATCGACGATCAGCGCGAGAGTCGGCGTCTGGACCCGACCCACCGACAGCGAGTCGTCGTGGGCGAGCGAGCAGGCGCGCGACAGGTTCATCCCCACCAGCCAGTCGGCGCGAGCACGACCGCGGGCGGCGTCAGCCAGTGGCTCGAGCTCCGCGCCGTCGCGCAGCCGCGCGAATCCAGCGCGGATCGCCTCGCTGGTCAGCGACGAGATCCACAGCCGGCTGACCGGCTTCGAGCAGCCGCAGCACTCGTAGACGTAGCGAAAGATCAGCTCGCCCTCGCGTCCGGCGTCGGTGGCGCACACCACCCGCTCGACCGCCGGATCGAGCAGCACCCGGCGCACCACCACGAATTGGCCGCGGGTCCGCTCCTCGACCACCAGTGGCCAGCGCTTCGGCAGCATCGGCAGGCGGTCCGCTCGCCACTTGCTCCACGCCGGATCGATCTCGCCAGGCTCGGCCAATCGCGCGAGGTGACCCACCGCCCAGGTGACGACATAGCCGTTGCCGCGCAGACAGCCGTCGCCGCGCTCGTTGGCGCCCAGGGCGCGCGCCAGGTCACGCGCCACCGAGGGCTTCTCGGCGAGCACCGCGGTCAGGGTCTGGCCGCGACCTGGGGTCGCGGAACGAGCCCTGGGGCGACGTGCGGGCCGCGCCCGAGTCGGTGAGGTCATGGATTCTGAGAGACGGATTCCGAAGGTCGAACCTGGCGGTCGCGCCGCGACGGTGGCCTGCCAACCGTAGCAGTCCGGAAAGAGCCCGCCGCCGTGACCCGACATAGGTAGGTGCCGTGGCAGATCCCGAGTCCCTCCGCGATACGCTGTGGACAGACAACCGGCGGATTCCGCGTTTCCTCGACGACGAACGACCGACTCGGAGATCCAAAGATGAGCGACTCTCAGGAGACTCAGGACACTCTGGAGACCCAGGAGGCTCAGAACGGGCACTACGGCATCCACGGCCGCGTTCTGGTGGTCGACCTGTCGACCGGCCAGCATCGCGTCGAGTCGGTCGCCACCGACGTCTACCGCAGCTTCCTCGGCGGCTATGGACTCGGCGCCTGGCTGATGTGGAAGCACTATCCGCCTGGCGCTGACCCCGTAACACCCGAGTCGTGCTTCGCGATCGTCTCGGGACTGCTGACCGGGGTCAAGACCCCGTTCTCCGGCCGGATCCAGATCGTCGGCAAGTCGCCGCTCACCGGCAGCTGGGCCGACTCGAATTCCGGTGGCAGCGTCGCCATCCATCTCCGCAACTCAGGTTACGACGGGCTGGTGGTCAAAGGTCGGGCCGCCCAGCCGAGCCTGCTGGTGATCCGCGATGGTCAGCCGCGGCTGGTGCCGGCGGCCGATCTCTGGGGCAAGCAGATACCGGAGGTGTTCGACGATCTCCAGCGGCGTTTCGGCACCAAGTACTCGGTCGGGGTTTCGGCGATCGGACCCGCCGGGGAAACCGGAGCCCGCATCGCGTCGGTGATGAACGACCGCTACCACGCCTTCGGTCGCCAGGGCTTCGGGGCGATCTACGGCAGCAAGAACCTCAAGGCGATCGTGGTCGCCGGCAAGGACCGGCCAATCGCGATCCACGACGAGCCGCGGTTCCGCGAGCTGTGTGAGGGGGTGAACCAGGAGTACCGCCGCGACATCGGTCTGCTGATGCGGTTGGTGGTGTGGTTCGCCAAGCCGAAGAAGCGCCTGGGCTGGCTGTACCAGATGTTCGCCAAGCGCGGGATCAAGATCGAGTCTCCCCAGCCGGCGATGCGCCAGCTGTGGTCGGACCGCGGCACTACCGCGGCCGTGGCGCTGTCGGTAGAGAATGGCGACGCGCCGCTCAAGAACTGGCGAGGGGTCGGAGCGCGCGACTTCCCGCTCGCCAAGCGTGGCTGGAAGCTCGACGGCGCCGAGGTCGACAAGATCGTGACCAAAAAGCTCTCGTGCGGCGATTGCCCAGCGCCTTGCAAAGGCATCGTCGGGATCAAGAGCCGCGGACTCTCGGACGTCCGTCGCCCGGACTACGAGACCATCGTCGGATTCGGCGCCAACCTGATCAACGACGACCTCGAGACCGTGACCGCGTGCCACGACGCCTGCAACCGCTACGGGATGGACGCGGTGAGCTCGTCTGCGACTCTGGCCTGGGTGTGCGAGGCGGTCGAGCGCGGCGATCTCGGTCCCGGCGACCTCGACGGCGTCGACATGCGCTGGGGCAACGGCGAGGCCGCGCTCGCGCTCACCGTCAAGATGGGAGAGGGCACCGGGTGCGGCAGCTGGCTCCGCGACGGCACCGCGGCCGCGGCGGCCCACCTAGGGCGCGGCAGCGAGGAGTACGCGGTCCACGTCCACGGCCAGGAGCCGGCCTACCACGACCCGCGATTCACCTCGCTGATGGGGGTGACCTACATCTCCGATCCCACGCCCGGCCGCCACACTGCAGGCAGTGCGTCTTGGAACGAGACGTTCGCGATGAAGTTCCCGCTGCCCAAAGCGGTCGGCGCCAAGGAAGTCGATGTGGCGTGGAAGGGCACCGCCGGCAAGGGGGTCGCGCAGGCACACTTCAGCAACGCTCACCAGACGTTGAACGGCCTCGGCCTGTGCATGTTCACCGGGCTGACCGGCGGCCTGCCGTGGGTCGACCTGGTCAACGCCCTCACCGGGTGGCAGGTCGACGAGAGCGAGCTGTTGGCTTGTGGCGAGCGGATCCAGAATCTGCGCAACGCCTTCAACGTCCGCGAGGGCCTGGTGCCCGCCGACTTCCGCGCCCACCCGCGGATGATGGGCCACGGTGACGGACTTCTCGACAGCGGTCCGCTGGTCGGCATCACCGTGCCGCTCGACGAGCTCAAGCGCGACTACTACCAGGCCATGCACTGGGATCCCGAGAGCGGTCGCCTCAGGCGCGAACGGGCGCAGCAGCTCGGGCTCGACGATCTGCTCGCCGGCCAGCTGGCGTGAGCCCCAATCAGAGCCTGGGTCAACGGCTGAGTCGGCTGCTCGGAAGGCAGCC
>JAQBHE010000103.1:0-4714 GCA_032128015.1 Holophagae bacterium | reverse complement strand
GCGGACGACAGCGCGATCCGCAGGGCGCTGAAGGCTGATGCGAGCAGCAGATTGATCTCCTCACCGCCGCCGGAGAGCGCCGACTCGAGGCGGCCGTCGCGAATCAGCTCGAAAGCGTGACCGATGGTGTTCGCCGAGGTCGCGCAGGCCGCCGAGATCGAATAGCTGCGGCCACCGACGCCGAAGGTCTGGACCAAGTGCGCGCTCGGCGCCGATGACATCGACTGCAGCACCGAATGCGGTCGCACCCGCCGCGCCTGGCCCTGGTGGGTGAGCCGACCACCTTCGTAGATCGCCGGCATCGAGCCGACGCCGCTGCCGACGATGCAGCCGAAGTCGGCTCGGCGCATGCGCTCGCGATCGATGGCGGCGTCGGCGATCGCGCTCTCGGCCGCGATCGCGCACAGGGCCGACACTTCGCCCATGGTCTCGAGGGCTCGGCGGGCGATCCCGGAGTCAGCGATCGCCTGGGCGGTGTCGACATTGCCGGCGACCCAACTCCGCAGTCCCAGCTCGCGCCACTCCGGCATGGCGATCAGCCCCGAACGACCCTCGCGCAGGCTGGTCGCGATGGTCGGGAAGGAGTTGCCCAGGCTCGAGACGATGCCGATCCCGGTGATTGCGACCCGCCGCGGGGTCACTGCGCGTCCTCCGTGGCCCCAGTGGCCCGACCCGGGGTCTCGGTCACGGCGGCGGTTGTCCGCTCCATCCGGGTCACGCCGGCGCTTCGAGTCTCGACTTGATGGCGCTGACGACATCGCCAACCCGCTCGAAGCGAGTCAGGTCATCGTCGGGCAGCTCGATCCCGAACGCCTCCTCGAGGTCGAGAACGAGATCCACGGCATCGAGCGAATTGAGGCCGAGCTCGTCGCGAAGGCCGGTCGCAAGCGTGATCTCGGGTAGCTCGCGATCGACGAGAGCCTTCAAGCGCTCGGTGATCGTCTCGAGAATGCTGGCGTCGGTCATTCCTATGCTCCCCGGCTCAAAGGTGGTCGGGGAGCGTAACACAGGGTTGTGAGCCCGCCGAGGTCGGTGGGCTCGTTTCCTCGAGGACCCGAACTTGACTCGTTGTGTCGAGTTCAACGGGTCGTCAACGACGGTCTGGGGCGGAGGCTCGCCGGGTAGAATGACCCTCTTCGAGAGAGGACGGGGCCGCTTGGCTCCGAGAATTCGATGGCTCCGCTGTACGGAAACCAGGCCGAGAGTGTGCAGGCGCTGCTGCTGAGCAGGCGCCAGCGTGGCTATCGCGCGGGTGTCGACGATGACGGCGCCCGTGTCGGATTGGTCGTCGAGGGCGGCGCGTTTCGCGCGGTGCATAGCGCCGGGGCGGTCTTCGCGCTCCACCGGCTCGGGTTTCAGCAGGTGTTCGACGGCGTCTACGGCACCTCGTCCGGGGCGATCAACGCGGCGTACTTCCTCGCTGGCCAGGTGGAGTGGGCGACCCTGTGCTACTACCGTCACTTGGCGACGCGCCAGCTCTTCAATCCTCTGCGCTGGCCCGATCTCGGCGACATCCACTGGCTCTTCGATCTGTGGATTGACGGCGAGAATCCGCTCGATGTCGGCGCGGTGATGCGGTCGCGCTCGGACTTCTACATCAGCGCCACCGATATCGAGACCGCGGAGACCCGGTACTTCAGCAACCGAACCGACCGTCCCGAGGTGGTGGTTCCGGCGCTGAAAGCCTCCTGCTCGACGCCGTTGTTCGTCTCGAACCAGGAGCGGATCGACGGCCGGTTGTACAACGACGGCATGGTGCGGGCCAGCTTGCCCGTGGCCAAGGCGATCGACGACGGTTGCACCCACCTGCTCGCGCTGTTGACCCGGCCCTGGGGGCACCGCGATCGCTACAGCCGGTCGCTGGCGTTGTGGATCAAGCTCCGGCTGCGCAGCTACCCCGAAGCCTACCGACGCGCTTTCCTCGAGGAGTACCGCACCTACAACGCGGCGCTCGAAGTCGTGGCGGACGGCGGCGGGCGGCTGGTGACCTGGGCGATCGCGCCGGCGCCCGGAGAGCTGGTGGTCAAGAACGGCGAGGTCGACTCCCAGCGGCTGCGTCGCGCCGCCCACGAGGGAGCGGTGCGGGTCGCGCGGATGTTCGGAGGCGATCCCCGAGAGGTCGTGCTGCCAGACGACGAAACGCCAGAAGACGAAATGACACACGAAGGAACGCCAGTCGACGAACCGGACCGGGCCCGGTCCGGCATCGGCGAGCTGTCGGGGTCGCTGAGCTCGAAGGCCGAACCGTCGGTCTGAGGGGAGATGCCGTTGCGTCTGGTCGTCGGCTCGTGTGTTCAGCTGTCGGAGTCGACGCTCCGTGATCTCGGGGTCGAGGCCGTCGAGTATCCGCTGTTCGTCAATGGCGAGCTCTACCCGGCGCGGCTGGGGATGGACGCGAGCGAGCGCGAGCGGCTGCGCGCGCTGATGCGTGACAAGAAGGTTCGGGTCGAGACCTCCGGCCTCCGGGAGGGCGACTTGCTCGCGGCCTACGCCCGGGTCGCCGGGGAACCGATCCTGTCGTTCCACCAAGCGCAGGCCTTCACCACCGCCACCTATCAAGCCCTCGAGAAGATCGCTCGCGAGCACCCCGAGCTCGAGATCACGAACGCCGACTCGGGACACACTTGCGCCGGCTATTCGGTGCAGGTGCTGCAAGTCGCCCGGGCACTGCGCTCGGGCATCGAGGCCGCGCAGCTGCCCGGCTACCTCGAGCGGCTGCGCCGCAACACCGTCAATCTCGGAGCGACCCGGGATCTGTTCTATCTCGCGCGCACCGGCCGCATCGGCGCCGGGCGCGCGCTTCTAGGCACGGCGCTCGGTCTGCTGCCGATGCTGATCGTTCGTGGCGACCGAGCGCTGGCGCGACCGTTCGGGAGGGTGCGCACTCCCGGCCAAGCCAACCAGCGCATCATCGATACCTTGCGTGCCGACATCGAACGGCTCGACAGCGATCGAATCGAGGCGGTGATCGCGTGGTTCGGGGAGCAGGAACGGTTCGCCGATGAGCTCGCCGAGGCGATCGGGCGCCAGGGCTGGCGAGCCTCGATCCATCGTGGCCAAGGTCAGCACAGCTCTTCCGCCCACCTCGGTCCCGACTACTGGGAGCTGGGCTACACCGTCGATGCCGCCTGAGCTCCGCGGACTGCCAGCGTTGCTCGAGGCGGTGCGCGGCGGGCGCGACGCACTCGCGCAGAACGCCGACGTGCTCGATGCACTCAATGTCTTCCCGGTCCCGGACGGCGACACCGGGCGCAACCTGCTCTACACCATGCGCGCCGGGGTTGCCGATCTGGAGCGCCAGCCTCCCGCGACTTTCCGCGAGCTCGCCGATCGCCTGGGCGCCAGCCTGACCCGGGACAGCCGCGGCAACTCGGGGTTTTTGCTGTCGGCGTTCTTCGCCGAGTTTCTCGAGGTGATCGCGGCCGCCGGCGACTTCGACGGCGCCGCTCTCGTCGGCGCCTTTTCGGCTGGCGCAGACGCCGCGAGAACTGCGCTCGCCGCGCCCCGCGAAGGCACCTTCTTGACCGCCACCAGCCACATGGCAGAGGCCCTGCGCCTCGCCCACCCGGGGTCGGTCGAGGCGCTGCTCGCCCAGGCCTGCGAGGCCGGTCGCGATGCGGTGCGAGTGACTCCCGATCTCCTGCCCTTGCTTCGGCGCGCCGGGGTGGTGGACGCCGGAGCGCTGGGCTTCGTGACCATGATCGAGGGCATGCGGGCAGTGCTCGCAGGCCCGTCGCTGCGGCCGCTGGTCGAGAGCGACCATCGCTTCGAGCCCGCGGCGGGCGAGGGTGATGTCGAGCCGGACCCTCTCGCCCGTCCCTACTGCACCCAGCTCCTGGTCGAGGTCTCGGATCGGAGCTCGATCGACCTGCTGCGCGAGTGGCTGCTCGAGCATGGCGAGAGCGTGGTTCTGCTCGAGCGCGACGGCCGGCTCAAGCTTCATGTCCACAGCGATCGGCCGGAAGAAGTCGCGACCCGGGCGGCGGAGGTCGGCACGGTGCTCGAGCGCCGGGTCGAAGACATGCGCGAGCAGATCCGGCAGAAAGGGGCGGTGAACGTCGCGGGAAGCGTGGCGGTGGCGACGCCTGCCGGCGTGCTGGCGGTGGTGCCGGGGAGGGGATTCGGCGGCTTGTTTCGCGAGCTCGGCGCAAGTCGCATCCTCGAGTACGACCGCGACCTACCGTCGGTCCAGCAGTTGACCGATGCGGTCGAGGCCCTGGATGCCCGATCGGTGATCCTTCTCACCAACGACCCCAACCTGGTCGCCGCCGCCGGGCGAGTGGCCGGGCTCTTGCCCGATCGATCGGTGAACGTGATCCCTACCACCAGTCCGGTTGCCGGAATCGCCGCGATGTACGGCTACGACCCGACCGCGCCAGCGCGGGCGAACCTGCGCACGATGGCGGAATCGTGTCGGCTGGTCGATGCCTTGGCGGTCCATCGCAGTGTGCGCGACCTTCACTACGGCGCCGCGATGATTCGCCGGGGCGATTGCTTTGTCCTCCGCGGCGACGACCTGGTGGCGGTGGCCGAAGACATCGCACGAGCGTTGGCGGCGGCGGTCGTGAGCGCCGGTGGCGAGGGCCGGAGCTCGATCAGCCTGTACTGGGGTCAAGAGGTCGAAGGCGACTTCGCCCGCGGGCTCTTGACAC
This sequence comes from Holophagae bacterium, assembly GCA_032128015.1. GTDB lineage: Bacteria > Acidobacteriota > Thermoanaerobaculia > Multivoradales > Multivoraceae > JAQBHE01. The sequence continues at coordinate 62 of JAQBHE010000103.1, read as the reverse complement.
ACCTGCGCGAGCGGTTCTCCGAGTTGCAGGTCGAAGGATTCGACGGCGGCCAGCGCCGGCCG
>JAQBHE010000102.1:0-10519 GCA_032128015.1 Holophagae bacterium | reverse complement strand
AACTTCGCAGGAACGAGAGCTCGGGGCTCGAGCACCCGGCGCGAATCCTCCTCCGACGAGAGGCGGATGGCACATTCGTCGACCGTAGCGCTTCACCGACCCTGCGCGTCGCCGTCGCAGACAATGACCGCGTGACGGTCGCGGTCGCCGCCGACGAGGCAGCTGCGCTCGACCTGGTGATGGTCGCCGAGCGCCAACTCCAAGCGATCTTGGAGATCGAGCTCCGCGATCCGATGTAGGCGTCGTACGCGGAGGCGGCCGGGCATTGCGTTCATCGGCCACGCCTTGCCAGCGGACGCAGTCCCCTGCGCACAGCTCCGCGGGAGAAGAACACCAGGCTCCTACGCGAGGTTCGGCGCAGGCGAGGTGCTCAGTCGCCGCTGCGCCCGCGCCGCTCGCGCATTCTGGCCTCGCCGCGTCTTGCACCGCGGGAGATCAGCCACTGGGTCAGGCTGGGCGCCAGGCGCGCCAGGCCGTCGGCGATCTTGGTTTCCTTGCAGACGAGCGTTCGCGTGTGTCCCTTGCGAATGGCCTCCACGATAGCGTCCGCCACCATCGCCGGCGGCGCTCCCTTCGAGGCCATCTCTTCTCGGAAGCCGTCCGCAAAGCCCTTCTCGCGGGTCGACTCACCCATCGGCGCGGACGCGGCGATGTTGGTGCGAATCAGGCCCGGGTGAACGCAGGTGACACCGATGCGGTCTTCGCCCAGCTCCAAGACCAGAACCTCGCTGAGCCCGCGTACGGCGAACTTGCTGGTGCAGTAGGCGCTCAGATTGGGCAGACCGACGATGCCCAGCACACTCGAGATGTTGACGATGTGGCCTTCTCCGGCCATCTGCAGGTGCGGCAGGAAGACTTTACAGCCGTGAACCACGCCCCACAGGTTCACGTCGATTACGCGTCGGAATCCCTCCATGCTCTGTTCGGCGAACGTGGCGCCGGCCGCGATGCCCGCGTTGTTGACCACAATGTGGACGGCGCCGTGGGCGTCGGCCACTTCCTGCGCAAACGCCAGCATGCGCCCGTGGTCAGTGACGTCGACCTCGTGCGTCGTGGCCCGCCGTCCTTCGGCCTCCACTTGGGATGCGGTGACCTTCATCCCCTCGGCGTCGATGTCCGAGATGGCCAAATCGCATCCCGCCTGAGCCAGGGCCAGGCAGGTGGCGCGGCCGATGCCGCTGGCGCCGCCGGTGACCACGGCGATCTTGCCCTGCAATGTCTTCATGGCAAGGCGGAGGATACTCACAAAGGGTAGGACGACAGAACCGCGAACGGCCCCGATGAAGTCCCAGCTGGACGCCGGCAACGACCGTCGCCAGCGGTTCGCCCGCGAGTCAATGACGAATCGGCCCGCGTCTCGCCAGCCACCAGCTCGAGGACCAGGGCGAGCCCGGTTCCCGGCCTCCTCGATCCCGGCCGGAAGACCTGTTGAGACCGCACCCATGCCGCCTGCGCCGAGCAGCTCGCCGAGTTCGCGGGGACCGATCGACGCGCCGATTGCGAATCGACAAGAGGAGCGCTTTCGGCGCGGCGACATGATCAACCCCAGCCGGAGAGTGAAACCTCCGGGACACCGAACCGGTAGGGTCGATCGGCGGCAGACACGGAGGGAGACGGGATGAGCAAGATCGTACGCGGACTGGTCGCGGGATACGGCGCCAAGAAGCTGACCGGAGGCTGCGGGTGCGCGGGCATCCTGGTCTTCATCCTGCTCTATTGGCTGTTGGGAGAGTCCGGCATCGACCTCTTTCGCTAGCAGCCGCAGTTCTGCTCCGGAAGGCTTCGGCGTGCGCACGAGGCTGCCGGAGGGCAGCGCTGGGGCGACACCCGGACAGTCCGGTGAGCAAGAAGAAGGCGCGCCGGATCGCCCACAGCGCGGAAACACCACCGCAATCGAGGCCCAGCGCCCGAAGCGCCAGAAGCGCCGCTGCCTCGAAGGCGAAACAAATCGCGGACGATCCGTGTTACCACGTTCGAGTGAGGCGCTCTCGCCGCCCTCGGTCGAATGTTCTCGGAGGAGAGGAACCCCATGGCATCCCGAAGATCCAACGTGCCGCGATTCGCCATTCTCGCCATTGGGGGTGTAGCGGCCGCCGTGCTGGTCGCCGCGACCGCCACCCTTGCCCAGGCCGTGAGACCGGTCACGACCCACAAGGTGCCACGGGCAGCGGCCGCCGCCCCGACCACGACCCCGGCCACGACCCCATCTGGCGCCCCGGAGATCGCCGCGGTCGAGCGCCGACTCAACGCGTGGGAAACCGCGCAAGCTCGTACCGAGATCAATCGCGTGCTCGACCGCAGCCGCGCCGACCACCTGGTAGCGCTGGGCAAAGTGCTGACCCAAGAGAAGCGCTACGGCGACGGCGAGGCCGAGCTCAGGCGCGCCGCCGAGGTTGCGCCCGCCGACCCCTCAGCGTGGCTCTACCTCGGCGAGTCCTACCTCGCCCAAGAACGAACCGGCGAAGCGAGTCAGGCCTTCGAGAAGGCGCACTCGTTGGCCCAGGCCTATGCCCAATCGAACGACAAGACCGCGCTTTACCTGCTCGGCGTCGCCCAGCAGCGCACCAAGCGCTACGACCAAGCGGTCGCGACCCTCGACCGCGCGCGCGCGATCGACGGCCAGGACGCGATGGTGCTCTACCAGCTGGGGGCCACTCACGCCTTCCGCGAGCGCTGGCAGGACGCGATCAACGTGCTTGGGCAGGCGATCGAGCGCGATTCCGGCATCGCCTACGCGTACTACTACCGCGGACTCTCGGCCGGCCGGGCTGGACGCAAGGACCTGCTGATCAATGACTTGACCCGGTTTCTCAAGCTCGCTCCGCAGTCCCCGGACGCGCCGCGCGCCCGCAAGTTGATCGAGTCAGCGAGCCGCTGACGTTGGCGCCGGCGATCTATCAGCACCGGCCATCGACACCGGCCTATAATCCCGTTCACTCTTCGCCTCCGGCCGCGGTGCCGGAGGCACGTCGTTTCATCTTTCCCTGCTCTCCCTAGTCTCCCCTATCTCTCGATCCCGGAGGATCTCTCATGATCTCGTTTTCTAAGTCTCTCCGCGCCGCGATTCTCGGCGCCCTCGCCGTCGGCCTCCTCGCCACCGTCACCGCCCCCGCCAGTGCCGAGACCTTTCAAATCGATGCGGTGCACTCTGCGGTGCTGTTCCGAGTCGGTCACTTCAACACCTCGAAAGTGTGGGGACGGTTCAACGACATCTCCGGTACCGTGGTATTCGACCCCGCGTCCCCCGCCGCCGGATCGGTGAAGCTCGAGATCAAGACCGAGAGCGTCGACACCCATTCCGAGAATCGCGACCGTCATCTCAAGAGCCCGGACTTCTTCAACGCCGTCGAGTTCCCGGTCATCTCTTTTGAGAGCACCAAGATCGAAGTCGCCTCGGAACACAAGTACAACGTCACCGGCGTCTTGAACCTGCACGGAGTCAAGAAGACGATCACCCTGCCGGTCGAGCACACCGGCTCGGGCAAACACCCGCGCAGCGGCAAAGAGATCGTCGGCTTCGAGGCTCGCTTGACGGTGAAGCGCAGTGATTTCGGGATGAACTTCATGGTCGGACCGGTCACCGACGAGGTCGACCTGATCATCGCCGTTGAAGCGGGCGTGAACTGATCTGCCACCGCCGATCCCGGACCTGACGCTGGCCGGCGGATGAGCTCGGCGATTCGGGGGACCTGAGGATGCTGCTCGACCAGATTGTTCTACCCGGAATCGTCTACCCCGCCCTGGTGGCGGGGCTGTTGGCGATTGCCGACCCGGCGCTGCTTCAAGGAGACCGTCGACGACCCTCGCGCACTGGCGCACTCGCGCTCGCCGGCGGTTACCTCACCGCGCACGTCGGGCTCAGCGGCTGGCCGACGCTACCGCCGGCGGAGACCAGCGAGTGGTTGTTTTGGCTGGTACTCGGCACCGCCGTGCTCTCGACCCTGCTCGGCCTTCGTGACCCCGATGGACGGGCGGTTTGGATCGCCTGGGTGCCGCTGGTCGCGGTCCTGTTGTGGACGCTGACCCGGCCACTGGTGCGCTATCGGTGGAGCGTCCCGCAGAGCGCGGCATGGCTGGTCGTGATCGCGATCTCGGTGCTGGTGTTGGGTTGGACGTTGCACCGCCTGGCCCGCCAGGCGCCCGCCGTCGTGAGCCCGGTGGTCCTGCTGGCGCTCTTCACGACCGTCGCCGCCACCCTCGGCCTCGGAGCCAGCGCGCGATTGGGCCAGCTTGCTGGCGCGCTCACGGCGAGCGTGGCGGCCGGACTGGTGGCTCGCGCCGTGTTGCGCCGGCCGATCGAAGTTCCGGGCCGGCTCGGAGCACCGGTGGCTGCGCTCGCCATCGGCGGCCTGGTGTGGAGCGGCTATCTCTACGCCGAGCTGCCGGCTGCCGGCGTCGCCGGGGCCTGTCTCGCGCCGGCGGCGGCTCTCGGGGCGCTGGCGCTACGACCACTGGCAAACGCCCGGCCGTGGACCCGGGTCGTGGCGGCAACCCTGGCCGCCACCGTCGTCACCCTCCCCGGCGCGATCCTCGCCGGCCAAGCGGCGCGCGCGGCCGCCGACGAGTACGAGTACGGTGCGCTGCAGCCGGAAGCCGCCGGCTACGGTCGATGTCCCGGTCAGGTTCCGAGGGCGGCGGCGTAGGCGTAGATGTCGCCCACGGTCTCCATCCGTGCGGCATCCTCGTCGGAGATCTCGACCCCGAGCGCATCCTCGAGGTCGACCAAGAGCTCGAGCGCCTTCGGCGAGTCGATCCCCAGGTCGGCGACCAGGTCCATCTCCGGCGCCAAGCTCTCGGCAGCTCGTCCGCTGAGCTTGGCCAGCACCGACCGCGCGATGTTCGTCCTATCCATCGTCGAATTCCCTATCTGGCCCGGTCCGCCGGGCCGCTTGTGTTCAGCGCGGCGCGGTCGCTCCCTGAGGCTCCGCGCGGGTTCCTTCGGCGACCCGTGAACCGCGCTCGATCGAACGGTTCAGGCGCTCGCGGCTCTCGGCTTGCAACTGCTCGAAGATCGGCCGCCACTCGATGCCCATTTCGCTCAGCTCGGAAGCTACCCCTTCGAACATCGGCGGCGCATACGTGAGGACCCGCTCGAGCCGGTCACGGAGGATCTCGGAGTGGCTCTCGCCCTCGGCCTGGTCTCGGCGAAAGGTGTCTGCGAAGCGCTGTTCCATGTACAGGTGATTGAACGCGAGATGGCGCGCCTCGTCCTCAAGGATGCCGTTGCAGATCTCGCTCAGGATCGGGTCGAGGTCGACCCGCCGAAACTCCTCGAGCACCAATTTCGCGAGGATCTCGCTCACCAGCACGCCCGACAGCCACTCGGCGGTATCCTTGGCGGTGATCTGGCTCTGGAACAGATAGCCGGCCGGAAACCTGCGGATCGATAGCGGCTCGCGCTCGAGGCGGTGGTAGTAGCGGGCGAACAGCTCGGTGTGGCGGGCCTCGTCGACCGCCCAGGTCGTCAGATAGAACTGGGCCGGGACTTCGGAGTTGTGCCCGAGGTTCGGGATCTGCGCCGACACCGAGTACAGCGCGCTCTGCTCCCCCATCAGCACCGGGGTCAGAGCCCGCGCCAGCCCCTCGCGGGTGCGTTCCGAGCGCAGCCGGAGCGGTTGCTCCCAGCGAATGTCCTCGGCAGACCACTGCGAGCGCAACGCCTTGTGCCAGAGCTTGAGCTGGCGGACGTTGCTGAGATCGGGAAGGACCTTGTAGATATTCACCGGCGCACCTGAGGAAAGACCGCGAAGCACGAGCCGAGAGCGCATCGCATCGGGCGGCGCTCCGGTCACAAGAGCGATATTACCCGACCGGGACCAGTCGTTCGGCTATCCGGGAAAACCGCGATGGCCGGATCCCACCGGCCGGTACTTCGGGTTGTCGATCGCGAGCTTGGCGTCTACCGTTGCGCGCAGGTGTTCGAGCAGTCCCGGGGTGTTGAGCGACAGATCGCCGGCGCGAATGCCCGCGCAAAGCTCCGAATTGAGCTCGCGGACGGTTCCGCTCCTGTGCAGCAAGCGCTCCAGGCCTTCGCGCTCGGCGAGCTCGATCTCGCGGCCACCCTCGAGCTCGCGCTCGACGACCCCCAGAGCATTCGCCGCGACCCGCGTGTGAAAGGCCAGGCGGCCCTTGAGCTCGGGTCTGACGTCCCGGTCGAGAAAGTCGCGCACCGCCCGCACCAGATCGAGGATCGTCGGTCGTTCTTCGCGCACTCGGAACCCCTTTCCCGATCGCAGAAACTTCACACCAGCTCGGCGAGTAGCCGTGCCAGATCGGCCTCGGTCTCCGAGACCCGCCGCCCGATGGCCGCCTTCTCCACCGACCGCACCCGTCCCTCGAGATGGGCGAATCCCTGGATCATGCACATGATCCCCCACTTGAGCGTGCCGAAGATCTCCCACGCCCGCACCCGCTCCTCGTCGACCGGGCGGCCGGCCACTTCCCGGTACCCTTCGAAGAGGTCGCTTCGCTCCCCGAAGCCGCCGACCGGCTTTTCGGTGACCCCGAAACGCCACGAGTTCACGCACACCCAGGCGAGGTCCTCGGCGGGGTCGCCGAGATGGCACAGCTCCCAGTCGAGCACGGCGCGGATTCCTTCCGGCCCGACGATCCAGTTGCCGTGGCGAAAGTCGCCATGGACCAACGACAGCTGCCCCGCTTCGGGAATCCGGCCCTCGAGGGTCGCGAACGCCAGCCCGAAGATCGGTCGTGGATCGTCGAACGACGCGTAGGCCGACCGGTAGTGCTCGAGCTGCGACGGCCCGGCAAGCTGTGGCAGCTCTGGCAACGAGCCGGGCTCGACGCCGTGGATTCGCGCCAGGATCTCGCCGCACTGCCGCGCCATCACCGCCCGCGCCGGTGCGTACGCGGCCTCGCGCAGGATCCTGGGCGCCAGGGTCTCGCCCGCGACCCGCTCCATGATGTACCCCGACCCGAGCCGATCGTCGGGGTCGAGCACGAAGCGGACCTCGGCCACCGGGACTCCGTGCTCTCGTACGACGCGCTGGACCTCGGCCTCGACCTCCGCGGTGATCGCCGACGATCCGCGTCCGCCTCCGGGTGAGCGCCGGACGATGCACGGCAGTGGACCGTCCGTCGTCGCGAGATCGGACGTCAGATCAAAGGTCAGATCAAAAGTCCACGTCTCCTGCGAGGCGCCGCCCGACAGCCGGCGCAGGTCCTCGATTCCACGACAGCTCGAGAACCGGCGCTGACAGGCCGCAAGCAGGGCGACCTCGGTGATCGGATCCACCCGGCGATTGTAAGCCCCGAGTCCGTCGAGTTCGTCTTCGAACTCGGAAAGCCCGTCCGCGGGCTCCGCGAGGTTCGTCCGCGGACTCGGAAAGCCCCTCCGCGGGCTCGGTGATACTTTGGGGAGGCAACCCGAAGCCGGGCTTGCGCTGGCTGACCTCCCCAAGCGACCGCGGCCTGTGGTCGCTCCCCCAACTCGACCCGCCCTCGAAGCCTAGGAGTCCTGATGACCGCAACCACCAAGAGCCGTGAAATCCGCCTCGCCGCCCGGCCATCCGGCCTTCCCCAGCCATCGGACTTCGAGCTCGCAGAGACTGCGATCCGCGAGCCGGGCGATGGCGAGCTGCTGGTGCGCAACATCTATATGTCTGTCGACCCCTACATGCGGGGTCGAATGCGCGACGTCAAGTCCTACGTGCCGCCGTTTCAGATCGGAGCGCCGCTTGCAGGCGGTTCGCTCGGCCAGGTGGTGCGCTCCAACCATCCTGGTTTCGCCGCCGGCGACTTCGTGGCCGGCATGGAAGGCTGGCGCGAGTATTACAAGAGTGACGGCACCAGTCAGCGCAAGCTCGACCTCCATGGCGCTCCCCTCTCCACCTTCCTCGGCGTGCTCGGCATGCCCGGACTGACCGCATATGTCGGCTTGCTGGACATCGGCAAGCCCAAGGCCGGCGAGACCGTTTTCGTCTCGGCCGCCGCTGGCGCGGTGGGCAGCTTGGTCGGTCAGATCGCCAAGATCCAGGGCTGTCGGGTCGTCGGCAGCGCTGGCACGGCCGACAAGATCGCCTTCCTCGTCGACGAGCTCGGATTCGACGCCGCGTTCAACTACAAGGGCGCCGACCTCCACATCGAGCTCGCCCGAACGTGTCCGAGGGGGATCGACGTCTATTTCGAGAACGTCGGCGGCGCCACCCTCGAGGCGGTGCTCTTGCACATGAATCCGTTCGGTCGGATCCCGGTCTGCGGGATGATCGCGCAATACAACGACGAGGAGCCGGCGCCGGGGCCACGGACCCTGATCTCGGTGATCCCGAAGCGGCTGCTGATCCAAGGGTTCATCGTCTCGGATCACCCCGGGCGCATGGCCGACTTCCTGCGCGATGTCGGCGGCTGGCTGAAGGAGGGCAAGGTCAAGTACCGCGAGACCGTGGTCGAGGGGATCGAGAACGCCGCGAGCGCGTTCATCGGCCTGCTCCAGGGCGAGAACACCGGCAAGATGTTGGTGCGTCTCGCGGACGACCCGACGGCGTAGGTGGTCTCCGGCCCAGACGGACCTCACCACACGACGGTCGTCGAGGACTCCCAACGGGCTTTGCTACCGTCCCTCGATGATCACAAGTGTCATGGAATCAATCACTTATTGTACGGCCTTCGAGCCGGGAATTCGACCGGTAGACGGCCTGTTACGCAGCTTGATGATGCCACTGTCAGATCTTGCAACGGCAGGCCCCCCGCCCTGGGAGCTGCGTGCGGAACACGGATCGACCACCAATCGAGACACCAAGGAAGAATGCACGCGATGACCGAAGAGATCCCACGACCCCAGCGGCTTTCGCTCCCCGTGCTCGCGCTACGCCAGCTGGTGATCTTCCCCGGCCGAACCCTGCCGATCGCTGCCGGTCGACCGCAGACTCTGCGCGCGATCGATGCCGCGACCGCCAGCCACGAGAACTTGATCTTCGCCGTCCTCCAGCGCGAAGACCAGGCCGAGATTGACCTCCACAACCTCCACACCATCGGCACCATCGCCCGGATCGACCAGATCCAACGCGGGCTCGGCGGCACCCAGATGCTGGTGACCGGGGTGCGTCGTGGAATCGCTCTGCGCATCCTCGAGGACGACGGCGGTTACCTCAAGGCGACGATCGCTGAGGCCGAAGAGCTGATGCCCCAGGACCCTCAGGACTTCGCATTCGTCGGGCTCGAGCGTGAAGTGCGGAGCCAGGCGACGGAGCTCGGAACCAAGACCGGGCTGTCGCCGGAAGTTGCCGAGAAGGTGGTGCAGAGCGTCGACCACCCCGGAGCCCTCGCCGACCTGATCGCCGGCTACCTCGACGTCAGCGTGCCGGAGCGCCAGACCCTGCTCGAGAGCCTGTCGGTGGAAGATCGCCTGCGCAAGGTGCTGATGCATATGCGCCGCCTGATCGGTGTGCTCGACGCCCAGGCCGAGATCAAGTCGCAAGTCCAAGAGGAGCTCGGGGATCGCCAGCGCGAGATGTTCCTGCGCGAGCAGCTGAAGGCGATTCAGAAGGAGCTGGGAGAGGACTCCGACGGCAACGAGATCAACGATCTGCGCGAGAAGATCGGAGCCCTGGATCTTCCCGAGGTGGTGGCCAAGGAGGTCGCTCGCGAGCTGCGCCGGCTCGACCGCATGGGTCGCGAAGCGATGGAAGCGCAAGTCATCCGCACCTTCATCGAGACCGTCACCGAGCTGCCGTGGAACAAGCGCAGCGACGACCAGCTGGATCTGGTCGAGGCGTCGCGAGTGCTCGAGGAAGACCACTACGGCCTCGACGAGGTCAAGGAACGGGTCCTCGAGTTCCTGGCGGTACGCCAGCTCCACGAGCGCAGCGCGCCCGAAGCCGCTGCTGCCCCGACCGACGACGCTCCGCCAAACGGCGACGACAGCGTGCCCGCCGGCGACGACGCCGGGCCGGCGGCCAAGAGCTCCGAGGCGGCAACCGAGGGTTCCGAGCCCGCGGCCGAGGGCGCCGAGGCAGCGGCGGGCGCGGAACCGCCCGCTAGGACGGCGAGCGGGGAACCGCCCGCTAAGACCAAGCCACGTCGCGCCCGCAAGAGCCCGATCCTTCTCTTCACCGGTCCCCCCGGTGTCGGCAAGACCTCGCTTGCCCAATCGATCGCCCGGGCGATGGGCCGCGAGTACGTCCGGGTCTCGCTCGGCGGCGTTCGCGACGAGGCCGACATCCGCGGCCACCGTCGCACCTACGTCGCGGCGATGCCAGGCCGGATCATCCAAGGGATGAAACAGGCCGGCACCCGCAACCCAGTGTTCCTGCTCGACGAGGTCGACAAGATCTCGGCATCGCACCAGGGCGACCCCGCGGCGGCGCTTCTCGAAGTACTCGACCCGGCCCAGAACCACACCTTCACCGACCACTATCTGGGCCTGCCGTTCGATCTCAGCGAGGTGTTCTTCATCGCCACCGCCAACTTCGTCCAGAACATCCCGGCGCCGCTGCTCGATCGCATGGAAGTGGTCGAGTTCTCGGGCTACACCGAAGGGGAAAAGCTGGAGATCGCGAAGAAG
>JAQBHE010000101.1:0-13038 GCA_032128015.1 Holophagae bacterium | reverse complement strand
GGGCGGTGACCTGGGCGGTGTGCTGGCCCGTGACCTGGGCTGTGGTCCGCTCGAGCTCGGTCACTGCGCGCAGGATCTCTTCGGGGGTTGCAGGGGCGGCCAGCGACGACTGCTTGCCGGGGGCGAGGCCGGCGAGCGCGTCCTTGATCGCAACCCACACCGCGAGGCCAAGCATCAGCGGCGGCTCGCCCACCGCCTTCGAGGCGGCGATGTTATGACGGTTGAGGTCGTTGTCGAGAAAGGCGACCTCGAAGATCTCTGGGAGATCGGTGATGTTAGGGATTTTGTAGGTGGTTGGCGACGCCGACAGCAGCTCGCCGCGCTCGCCGTAGCAAAGGTCCTCGGTGGTCACCCAGCCGATGCCCTGGACGATGCCGCCGATGGTCTGGCCGCGGTCGATCCCAGGGTTGATCGGGCGGCCGATGTCGAGCAGCGCCTGCAGTCGCTCGACCCGGAGCTCGCCGGTCAGGCGGTCGATGCGGACCTCGGCGAACGCCCAACCGGTGGTGAAGTAGAAGAACGGGCTGCCGCGACCGGTGTCGCGGTCGAAGTCGATCCCGGGGGTGGCATAAAAGCCACGGGCTCCGAGGTCGACGCGCTCGCGGTGGGCGAGCTCGGTGAGCTCGGCAAAGGTCATTCGGCGCTCCGAGGCTCGCGAGTCCCACACCGCTCCGGCGTCGAAGCGCACCGTATCGGAGGCGGCGGCGAGTCCAGAACCCGGGTCGGCGAAGCGAGCGGCGGCGAGATCGGCGAGGCGGCCGCGGATCTCCGCGCACGCCCGAATCGCCGCGCTACCGTTGAGGTCGGTGCTGGCCGAGGCGGCGGTCGGCGAGGTGTTGTTGTTCTTCTCGGTGGAGGTGGTCATCACCGTCACCGTCTCGACTTCGACGCCGAGGGCGTCGGCGACCAACTGGGCGATCTTGGTGTTGACCCCCTGGCCCATCTCGGTGGCGCCGGTCGACACCTGGACCGAGCCGTCGACGTAGACGTTGACCAGGGCGTTGGCCTGGTTGAGGGTGCGGTTGGTGAACGAGATGCCGAACTTCACCGGGACGAGCGCGACCCCGCGCAGCGCGGTGCGCGACTGGCGATTGAACGCGATCGCGCTCTCCCGTCGAGCCGTGTAGCCGCATTCGCTCGACAGTCGCTCGAGGATCTCGGGCAGCAGGTTGCCCTTCACCACTTGTCCGTAGTGGGTGAGCGCGCGCGGTGACGTCTCGTCGGGGTCGTACAGGTTCAGTCGCCGCACCTCGGCGGGGTCCTTGCCGAGGTGGATCGCGATCTCCTCGACGACGTTCTCGATCGCCAGCAGCGCTTGCGGTCCGCCAAAGCCGCGAAAGGCAGTGTTGGGAGGGGTGTCGGTGCGGCAGACCCTGCCGGTGACCGCGACGTGCGGGAAGTAGTAAGCGTTATCCGCGTGGAGCAGGGTGCGCTCGAGCACCGCCAGCGACAGGTCGAGGAAGGCGCCGCCGTCGGAGCGGAAGTCGAGCTCGAGGGCGGTGATCCGGCCGTCGTCGTCAAACCCGGCGCGGTAGGTGGCGCGGTAGGCGTGACGCTTGCCGGTCACTCGCATATCGTCGTCTTTCGAGTAGACCACCCGTGCCGGCCGGCCGCTGCGTTGCGCCACCAGAGCTGCCATCAATGCCGGGATGGCGGCCTGGGTCTCCTTGCCGCCAAACGCTCCGCCCATCCGCTTGCACTCGCAGACCACCTGGTGCTGCCCGAGGCCGAGCACCTCCGCGACCACCCGCTGGACCTCGGTCGGATTCTGGGTCGAGGAGTGGACCCAAATCTCGTCATTCTCTCCGGGGACGGCAAGCGCCGCCTGGCTCTCGAAGTAGAACTGCTCCTGCCCCTTGCAATCGAGAGTGCCAGCGATTCGGCTGCGGGATTCGGCCCAGCCGACTGCCAGGTCGCCGCGGCGGATCGCGCGCTCGGGACCGAGGAACTGGCCGGCGGCGAGGGCCGCGTCGAGGCCGAGGATCGGCGTTTCCTCGACGACTTCGACCACGACCTTCCGCCGCCCGCGCTCGGCGGCTTCCGTGGTCTCGGCCGCAATCACCGCCACCGGCTGGCCGAGATAGTGAATCTCGTCGTCGACCAAGAACGGCTCGTCAGGGATCACCGGACCGAAGCGGTTGTGACCGGTGATGTCGGCGGCGGTGAGGACCGCGAACACTCCCGGCTCGGCGAGCGCCGGGCCGGCATCGATGCCGACCAGACGTCCGCGCGCGCAAGGCGCGCCGACGAAAGTCACCTGGAGCTCGCGGTCGATCCGCGGCTGATCGTCGAGGAAGCGCGCGCGCCCGGTGACGTGAGCGCGGGCGGAGTCGTGGGGGATGGAGCGGCCGACGGTCATGTGCGGCGGGAGGAGGCGAGCGCGAGCTCGGCTCCATCCTCGGCTTCGAAGGTCTCGAAGTAGACCTTGAGCATCACGTTCTCGGCAAGCTGGCGGCGATAGCGCGCGCTACCGCGGACATCGGTGATCGGAGCGATCTCGTCGCGGGCGATCGTGCCGGCGCGGCGAAAGGTCGCCTCCGTAACCGGCTCGCCGACCAGCGCCGCCTCGGTCTTGGGCAGCCGGAGCACCACCGGGGCAACGCCCCCCATCGCGATCCGCGCCCCGCGGATCCGGCCGGCGTCGACGGTGAGTAGCAGGCCGGCGGTGAAGCTCGAGATATCGAGATCGCGGCGCTTCGACATCTTGAACAGCCGGAGCCGCTCGCCGGCGACCGGTAGCGGTGCGAGCACTCGCGCCACGAGCTCACCCGGGCGGAGGTCGACGCGCTTGTAACCGAGGTAGAAGTCTTCGATCAGGACCCGCCGTTCGCCATCGGGTCCGAAGAGGTCGAGGGTCGCTCCGACCGCGAAGAAGAAAGGCAGCGAGTCGGCGATCGGCGAAGCGTTGACCAAGTTGCCACCGACCGTTGCCAAGTGGCGGATCTGAGGCGCGCCGAAGACTTCGAGGATCCGCGCGAGCTCGGGAACGCGCTCGGTCACGGCCTCGAGGACCCGGCTCCAGGTCGCGCCGGCGCCCGCCACCAGGAGGTTCTCTTCGATCGAGACCTCCGAGAACCCGGGGATGCGGTCGCTGAGCACCAGCAGGTCGCGCGGCTCGAGCAGACCCTTGTTGTGACGCACTCCGAGGTCGGTGGCGCCGGCGACTACCCGGCTCGCAGGTCGCTCGACGAGCAAGGCGGAGGCCTCCGCGAGGGTCGCCGGCACCCACGCCGAGGGGCCGAGTGCGGTGTCGCCAAGAAGGTGGAGCGAGTCGGCGCCGTGGCGGCGGTGGTCGTCGTCGAGGCCCTCGGCCGGAACCAGATCTTCGAGGGCCGCGACCGTGGCGGCGTCGATCGACTTCGCGGCTTCGAGGATCTGGAGATAGCCGGTGCAACGACAGAGGTTGCCCGACAGTCCGCGCTGCAGCTGGTGGCGGCTCGGCGGCGCGCCCGCGCCCCGGGCGTCGTCGATCAGGCCAGCGAGAGTGGTGACGAAACCGGGAGTGCAGAAACCGCACTGCGAGCCGAAGTGATCGATCATCGCCTGCTGCACCGGGTGCAGCCGGTGGTCACGGGCCAAGCCCTCGACGGTGATCACGTGGCACAGGTCGAGTTGGTGCAAGAACAGGATGCACGAATCCACCGCCCGGAAGCGCGATCGGGGCTCGCCGGGTCGCGCTGGCGTGGGCCGGTCGATCAGCACACTGCAGGCGCCGCAGTCACCTTCCGCGCACACCACCTTGGTGCCGGTGAGGCGCAGCTCGGCGCGCAGAAAGGTCGAGAGCGGGTCGAAGGCTTGCCGGCCGCGCACCTCGTGGCGAGCGCCGTTGACGTAGAGGATCAGGTGATCGCGCATCGCGGCCGTCGCTCGTAAGAATTTGGCGCCGTCGCTCGTAAGATCGGAGGCGGGCCACGGCGAGGGTCCGATCTGTTTCGAGGTCATGCTACCGACGATGCACCGCTCTGTCGACGCACCGACCAGCGACCGATGGGTACTGCGCAGTCGCCGGGTGGCGACGCCGGAAGGAGTGCGGCCTGCCGACATCGTGGTGGAGGGTGGCCTGATCACCGGCGTTCACGCACCCCGCGCGGCCGCCTCGCCGGCGACGTTCGACGTCGGCGACCTGGTGGTGCTGCCCGGCGGAATCGACGCCCACGTCCACATCAACGATCCCGGCCGCGCGGACTGGGAGGGGTTCGACTCCGCGACCCGAGCGGCTGCGGCCGGCGGCGTCACGACGATCTGCGACATGCCGCTCAACAGCAGCCCGGTGACCACCAACGCCGCGGCTCTCGAGGCCAAGATCGGGGTGGCGGCGGGTCGCTGCTGGGTCGACGTCGCGCTCTACGCTGGGCTGGTGCCCGAGAACGCGTCCCCAAACGGTCTCGCCTGGCTCGACGACCGAGTGTTCGGGGTCAAGGCGTTCCTCTGCGACTCGGGCCTCGACGAGTTCCCGGCGGTATCACCCGCGGAGGTCGAAGCGGCGATGCCGACAATCGCTCGCGCCGGCCTGCCGCTGCTCGTCCACGCCGAGCTCCTCAAGGGCTCGGCGCCCCTCGATGCGTCGACGCCCCCGGCGCGGGTCGCGCGCTATCGCGACTACTGCGCCTCGCGACCGCCGGCCGCGGAGACCCGCGCGATCGAAGCCATGATCGAATGCGGACGGCGCACCGGTTGTGCGGTCCACATCGTCCACCTCGCTGCCGCCGAGGCGCTGCCGCTGCTCGCTGCTGCGCGCGCGTCGGGTCTCGCGCTCACGGTCGAGACCTGCCCCCATTACCTGTGCCTGGACCAGGACCAGATCGCCGACGGTGACACCCGCTTCAAGTGCGCGCCGCCAATCCGCGACGCCGCCAACCGCGACGGTCTGTGGCATGGGCTCGCCGCGGGAACGATCGACATTGTGGCTTCCGATCACTCGCCCTGTCCGCCCGCGATGAAGCGGCTCGGCGACGGCGACTTCGCGCGCGCTTGGGGTGGCATCTCGAGCCTGGAGCTTGGCCTCCCTTTGACCTGGAGCGAGGCCTGCCGCCGCGGCTTCTCGATCGATGACGTGGTGCGTTGGCGATCCGCCGCGCCGGCCCGCTATCTCGGTCTCGGCGGCCGCAAAGGCGAGATCGCCGAGGGTTGCGATGCCGACCTGGTGGTGTTCGATCCCGATGCCGAGTGGATCGTCCGCGGCGAGCGGCTGTTCCATCGCCATCCGCTCACCCCCTACGAGGGTAGGCGGCTTGTCGGCAGGGTTCGCCACACGTTTCTTCGCGGGGTCGAGGTTTTTGGGAACGGCCGGCACCCGGGCCCGCCGAACGGCGACGTGCTGCGACGACCCGCGCATCCGGAGTCGGTGTGAGCGCGGACGACGACCGGTCGCGGGAGCTCGCGGTCGCAGAGCTCGACCTGCTGCCGCAAGAGGCGGCGCTGGAACTGTTTCGAGGATGCTGCGCCGCCAGCGCCTGGACCGCGGCGATGGTTGCGGAGCGGCCGTTTCGCTCGGTCGATGCTATCCAGGGCGCGGCGGCGTGCGCTTTCGACCGCCTCGGCGAAGGCGACTGGCTCGAGGCGTTCGCCGCGCACCCGAGGATCGGCGACCTCGAGACCCTGCGGGCGCGATACGGGCAGGGCGTCGAGGGCCAGGAGCAGGCCTCGACGGTTGGGGCCGCGTCAGCGGTGCTCGAAGCGCTGGCCGCCGGCAACGCCGAGTACCAGCGTCGCTTCGGTTTTGTGTTCTTGGTCAAGGCGACCGGGAAGACGGCGGAGCAGATGTTGAGTATTCTGCGTCGGCGCCTGGGGTCGGATCGACAGACCGAGCTCGCGACGGCCACCGACGAGCAGCGAAAGATCACGGCGCTTCGGCTCGAGCGGCTACTCGGCCCTCGAGACCGATGACCAGGGCCAAGGCTTCATGAGCGGAATCAGCAGCCACGTGCTCGACACCAGCCGCGGTCGGCCCGCGGTGGGCGTCGAGGTCCGACTCGAGCTCCGGCTGGCCGGCGACGGTTGGTCGCCGATGGGCGGCGCGGTGACTGACCACCAAGGTCGTGTTCGCGATCTCCTGGGCGGCCACTCGCTGGTCGCCGGCGTTCACCGCGTGGTCTTCGAGACCGGGAGCTACTTCTTGGCGCTCGGGCGCGAGTCGCTCTATCCGCGGGTGGTGGTCGAGATCGAGGTTGGCGACCCGGACCAGCATTACCACGTCCCGCTGCTGTTGGCGCCGTGGGGATACACGACCTACCGAGGCACTTGACTAGACCAGAGTCGATGATGAGCGACGGCGAGCGCACGGCTGCGGCCGCCGGGGTCAGACCCGAAGATTGGGCCAACCTGGTCGATCTGGTGCAGCCTCGGCTCGGCGGCCGTGTGCTCGCGGTGTCGGACGAGTTCTTCGCGAGCAAGGACCGGCTGATCGACCCGGCGCCGCCGGAGTTCTTCCCCGGGCGCTACGACGATCACGGCAAGTGGATGGATGGCTGGGAGACCCGGCGGCGGCGTTCGGGTGGCCACGACTGGTGCGTGATCGCGCTCGGGCTCCCGGGTAGGGTGCGCGGCGTCGATATCGACACCAGCCACTTCACCGGCAATTTTCCGGCCGCGGCGTCTTTGGAGGGGTGCCGGGTAGTGGGTGAACCGGACCCGGCCACGGAGTGGGCGGAGCTCCTTCCGACGACCGAGCTCGGCGGCAATCGCCACCATTTCCGTTCGATCGCGGACGAGCGGCCGTGGACCCACCTGCGGTTGCATATCTACCCGGACGGCGGAGTCGCGAGGTTGCGGGTGTGGGGGGAGGTCGACCGGATCTGGAGTCCGCGCGACGCCGAGACCGTGTGCGACCTGGCGGCGATCGAGAACGGGGGTCGCGCGGTCGCCTGGAGCGACGCTCATTTCGGCGCACCCCACAGCTTGCTGCTACCCGGCCGCGGTCGCGACATGGGGGACGGCTGGGAGACCCGGCGACGTCGCGGGCCGGGGTTCGATTGGGTGATCGTTGCCCTCGGATGTGCGGGGGTGGTGGAGCAGATCGAAGTCGACACCGCGCACTACAAAGGCAACTACCCGGACCGCTGCGCGGTGTCCGCGGTCCTGACCGCAGAGGCCGCGATCCAGCCGTTGGTCGCCGGCAGCATCGGCTGGCGCCCGCTGCTTCCCGAGCAGGGGCTCGGTGCCGACGCCCAGCATCGCTTTCGCGGCGAACTGTTGCCGGTCGGCCCGGTGAGCCACGTGCGACTCGACATCTTCCCAGACGGCGGCGTCAGCCGCCTGCGGATCTTGGGCAAGCCGGACACGGGGGCACGGTGAGCGTCGGCGGACGCGACCGTCGCCGGCTCGATGCGGAGCCGCTGACGCGAGCGGCGTTTGCGCCGTTCGGCGATGTGATCGGTGCTGGGGAAGAGCCCGGACGCATCATCAACGACGGTCGGGCGGTGCGCTTCGATGATCTCGCCAAGGTCGAGGTCGCGGCGGACGGCGGGCGGCCGACCATCGCCTTGTTCCGCACCGAGCCCGCGACGTTGCCGGTCTCGGTCGATGCCCTCGAGCGCCATCCGCTCGGCAGTCAGGCCTTCGTGCCGCTTGGCGGTGCGCGCTTCTTGGTGGTGGTGGCGCCCGGAGCGACGCCCATCGCCCGAGAAATCCGGGCTTTCGTGACCAACGGTCGGCAGGGCATCAACTTCCACCGCGGAATCTGGCACCACCCGCTGCTCGCTCTCGACCGCGAATCCGAGTTCGTGGTCATCGACCGATTCGGCCCCGGCGAGAACCTCGAGTGGTTCGAGCTCGGCGACGAGCGCCTGGTGGTGACCCTCGAGTCCGGACGCTAACCCGGGGTGCCAGAGGCCAACTCCCAGGCCCCTTCGGCCAGCCGTTCGACCCGCCCGCGCAGCAGCTGATCGTCGTAGTCCTGGTCGCCCATCACGCCTTGTTGATAGCGCGCATAGACGCCTTCACAGATCGCCGCGAGCCGCCACATCTGGAAGGCGCAGTAGTAATCGATGCCCGCAAGGTCGCGACCGGTGAGTGCGGAGTAGCGCTCCCGGATTTGGGCGCGGGTCGGGAAGCCGCCGGCAGCCGTGGGTCCGAGGCCGCTGCCGCGGACCGCGTCATCGCCGGGCTCGGTCCAGCTGTTGAGCAGGTAGCCGACATCGGCGAGGGTGTCGCCGAGCGTGCACAGCTCCCAGTCGAGCACCGCCGCCACCGTGCCGTCGGTCCGCGACAGCATGTTGCCGAGCCGGTAGTCGCCGTGGACCACACCGGTGTAGCGCTGCTCCGGGCGGGTCGCCACCAGAGCGGCATGGGTTTCTTCCATCACCGGCAGCTCACGAGTCTTCGACTTCTGCCACTGGATGCTCCAGCGCCGTAGTTGGCGATCCAGGTAGCCGTCCTTCTTGCCGAGATCGCCAAGGCCGACGGCGTTCGGATCGACCGCGTGAAGCGCCGCCAGGGTGTCTACGACCGCGAATCCGAGGCGTTCGCGGACGCCGAGGTCGCTGTCAGGGAGGGCTGCGGCCACCGGCTCGGGGCCGTCGAGGACCACGCCGTCGACGAAGTCCATGACATAGAACGGGGCGCCGTTCACCTCGTGATCGTCGCAGTAGCCGCGCGCCGGAGGCACCGGCACGGCGGTGCGGGCAAGCGCCGCGATGATCCGGTGCTCGCGGCCCATGTCGTGAGCGGTCGCCAGCACCGCTCCCAGAGGCGGCCGCCTTAGGACCCAGCGACGGCCGCTGTGGTCGGTCACCTTGTAGGTGAGGTTGGAATGTCCGCCGACGATCAGCTCGAAACCAAGCGGCGGTTCGAGCTCGGGAATCCGAGCTTGGAGCCAGGCGGTGGTTGGCGATGGGTCGATTCCTGGAATCATCGGCGTGGTGTTGGGGCGGTGCTAGGTTGCGGGATGCGGTCTCGACGTAACGGTACCAAAGACTCCGCGATGTTCTCGCGTGGTCCGGCCGTGTTCTTGGGACTGGGCGACGAATCTTGTTATGCCACGTTTTCTTCGAAGCGCTGGTACCATGAGAAGGGTGAATTTCGGACCTGTCGTCGCGCTCTGCCGTGATGCCCGCAAATTCTCGTCGAAGCGACCAGACCCGGAGGTCTCGTGAACGATCCAGGGAGAGCTCCGGTCCTCGCAGGAACCGCCAAGGCGGTGGACGCTGAGCTCGTGAACCGCGCCGAGAGCGCAAACCAGCTGGACGAAAACCAACCGGGCCGCCGTTTTCCCCGCTTCGTCGTCCATCTCGCGGTGCGCTACACCTCCGCGCTCGAGTACGTCCGGCAGTACGCGGACAGCCTGAGCCAGGGCGGCCTGTTCGTGAGCGGGGCGCACGATCTCGAGCCGCTCCAGGAGGTCGATGTCGAGATGGAGCTGCCCGGCCACGGCGTCTACGCGC
Source organism: Holophagae bacterium (assembly GCA_032128015.1). Lineage (GTDB taxonomy): Bacteria > Acidobacteriota > Thermoanaerobaculia > Multivoradales > Multivoraceae > JAQBHE01. Next base: position 3,658 of record JAQBHE010000101.1, on the reverse strand, counting down.
TGCGCACTCGAGTGGCCTACGTGGTCGACATCGCGCAGGCCCGGGCCCGCGCGGTTGCCGCTGGGGCCGGTCTGGCGATTGTCTCTGCGCCGGCAGGTTTCGAGGCCCGGCTCAAGAGGTACTTGATGGTTCTTGGCAGGCGCAAGGACGTGATGGTGTTGGTGGTCGACGATTCGGTGCGCCGCTGGCTCCAGGAAGCGGGCTTCGCCATCGCTCACGCGCCGCCGCCGGAGCGCGCGGCGGTCGCGGTGCTCGATACCAAGAGGGTCATCGCGCTGGTGGTTCCCGAGGCCACAGCTGCGGACTACCGCGACGCCTTGGGCGCACAGGACCTGCCTCCTGAGCTGGTAGTGGTGGTGCAGGGGCTCGAGGCCAAGGACGAGGTCCTGCAAGTGCTCGATCGCCGGGTTCTGGCGCTGACCCACGTCTGAACCGCTTCGCTGCTGACACGATCGAGTCGATTCCTCGCGTCGGGGGCTGAATCCCGTCTGGGCTGGAAACTCTAGAACCGTAGTCGGCCCGAGTCGGCGTAGGATGCTCGTTCGCCATGGCGAAGAGCCTCAAACCCACCCGCCGATTCACCCGTCGCGCGACCGACTACCGTCGCGCCCGGCCCAGTTACCCGAAAGGGGTCTACGACCTGCTGTTCGGCGAGCTCGGCTTGCGCTCGGGGGAGGACGTCGCCGACCTCGGTAGCGGCACCGGCATCTTCACCCGACCGCTTCTGGAGCGTGGCGCCCGAGTGTACGCGGTGGAGCCCAACGGCTCGATGCGCCAGGCCGCCGAGGAGGAGATCGGTGCCTTGCCCGGCTTCCGTAGCGTCGACGGCACCGCCGAGCAGACCACCCTCGAAGACCGGTCGGTGGATCTGGTGGTCTCTGCCCAGGCCTTTCATTGGTTCGACTTCGAGTCCACCCGCGTCGAAGTGGCGAGGATCCTCCGTCCTGGCCGGTCCGCAGCGCTGGTCTGGAACACTCGGCGGGTCGAAGGTCCGCCATTCCTCAAGGGCTACGAGCGCCTGCTCGAGCGCTGGGGCGACGACTATCACTCGGTGCGCGAAACCTACGGTGTGCGCGACCGCCTGACCGCCTTCTTCGACGCCGGGACCGTGGCCTATCGGACGTTCTCCAACGTGCAGCAGTTCGACCTGGCCGGACTCGAGGCCCGGATCGCGTCGTCCTCGTACATGCCCCAGGCTGGGGATCCCCGCTACGACGCGATGATCGAAGATCTGGGTCGGCTGTTCGCCGATCACTCCGAGGATGGATTGGTCAGCCTCGACTACGACACCGAAGTGTTCAGCGGCACAGTTTCGTAGTCGAACGATGGCGCCGCTGGGCTCACGGGAACGGCGACGCTGACCCGGTCACACGGACTCGAGGTTACGGCTCGAGGTCACGAAGCGCCCCCATCGGCATCACTCCATCGGGGGCGTCGAAGGGGACGCCGAGCAGCTCGGCGATCAGCGGCGCGATGTCTTCGAGGCCGATGGTGTGGAGACGGGTGCCCGCCCGAAAGCCCGCACCCCAGCCGACGAAGCCAGTGCGGATCTGCGGAAAATCACTAGGGAAGTACCCGTGCTGTCCGCCGGTCGCAGGCCGGATGGCAACGCCGTCGGCCTCCTCGGTGAACGAGATTCCGAGGGCTGCGGCAAGCGCGAACGGGGCGCGTGGATCGGCGCCAATCGCGTCGAGCTCCGGTCGTGCGACGACCCGAAACAGCTTGCGGACCTTCGCCGGCAAGGCGTCGATCAGCGCGTGCACGCGCTCGGCGGTCGCGCGATCCGTGGGGTCGCGGAGCATCAGGGTTGCGCCGCCGCCCTCGGTGTGAAAGGTGGCGCGCCAGTCGCCGCGGTCGGGTGCGGTGGAGCGTAGCCCGGCGCCGGCGAGCCAGACGTTGGGGGCAAGAACGGTGTGGATGTCGACGAAGCCATGGTCACCGGTGATCACGAACGCGGTGCGTTCGAGGATGCCCGCACGCTCCGCCGCATCGACGATCGCGCCGACCCCGCGGTCGGCGGCGCCCACCGCCCGGCGCGCGAGATCCGACTCGCGTCCGTCCTGATGCTGGAAGTGGTCGCTCGCGATCAGGTGCACCGCCAGCAGCCGCGGCTTGCGGGTCTCGAGAAGGTAGGCGGCGATCGCCGCCGAAACGTCGTCCCTGGTCATGTAGTTGGCGCTGAAGGTGCGCAGCGTGATCCGACCGGTCGCTTCGCGCTCGATCTCCGACCACAAGTCCGCGGGGCGAGTGGTCTCGCGCATCGGACCGAGACGATCGCTCTTGGGATCGAGCGACCACACCTCGGGCAGCACCCAGTCGATCGGCGCGCCGACGGTCACCGGCCACGAGACGGCGGCGGTGTCGAGCCCCTCGCGGTCGAGCACCGTCCACAAGGTCGGCACCCGGATCGCCTCGGCCTCCCAGTACCAGCGTCCGGTTTGGCCGCCCGGCTCGAACGGACGGTTGTAGTAGACGCCATGGCGGGCGGGAAGGGCGCCGGTGACCAGGGTGGTGTGCGAGGGGTAGGTCACCGACGGGAACACTCCGCGCACCCCCTCGGCGGCGACCCCGTCGCGCGCCATCTGCTGCACCGTCGGCATCGGCCAGCTCCGGTCGAGGTAGAAGTCGGGACGAAAACCGTCAACCGAGACCAGCACCACGTGGTCGGCGCGAGGAGCGGCGGTCGCTGACCAGGCCCCGCCGAGAGCGGCGAGCGCCATCAGAGCTGCGACCTGGAAACGGGAGCGCAAGATCATAGGCAAGTCCAGCGGGGTCGAGCACATCGTTATGACCTCGGTAGTCAAGCGGCAGAGAGGCGTGAGCCCATGGATGGCCTCGAGCTCGCCCAGTGCTTGTTCCAGCCGCGCTATGTTCTCGGCGGTGGCAGCGTAGACCACGTCGACATCGTCCGTAGTCAGGGGAGATCCCCGGAGGATCGCTGCCACGCCGCCAACGACGATGAGATCCACTTGGTGGCGGGCGAGTATCTTCGAGGATCTCGTCGAATCTAGCCTCGGTCGCCATTCTGGGCTCGGATCCGGATCGCGGCGTTGATGGCGTTGTGAGCTGCCCTGAGACGCTCGCTGGGCGTCAGCTCAAGTTTCTTGCGGATCTGGCTGATATCGCCCCAGTCCAGTCCCCATTCCGAAGCCGGAAGATCCGCGTAGTCGGTCGGAATTCCCTCCATCTCCGGATCGAAGGCTTGATCGCGTTGTCGGGCCATAGCCGACGATATCAGGGCCTCGATGCATTCTTGTGCCGCTCGTCGGGCGCCGTGCTGGCGGCGTAGAGCAGCACGTTGGTGTCAACGAAGCGCATCGCGCCGATGAACGTCCTCTCGGCTCATGGCACAGGTTCACTCCAACCGGGTCCCGGTCAAGCGCCATCGGTGCGGGCGCTCACCGCGTCTCGGCGATCGCGGCGCGCCTCGGGCGCCCACGGTCGGGGACGATGCCAGCGAATCCTGACGCGGAGTCGCGGACATTGACGTCATTCAATAGAATCACAATATGTGACAGCTAGCAGCCCGTGGTGAAAGTCAGCACGCCCGCACGACAAGGCCTTTCCGCTCCGCCGGTGGCTGAGAAGCTTGCCAGTGGGCGGAGTCGCGCTTTTCGTCCTGCATCGGCTTCTCGCCACCGGCTACGCTGCAAGTCCT
>JAQBHE010000100.1:0-11169 GCA_032128015.1 Holophagae bacterium | reverse complement strand
GAGCAGCGGTCCGAGGACGACCGAGGCCTTGTCGAGCGGCCGGTAGCCCGAGCGCACTCCGGCGAGCACGAGCGCCTGGCCGACCAGCTCCGACAATCTGCGACCTTCGCGCCTGATCAGCTCGCCGTAGCTCTTGACCTTGTCGGGCTGGGCGACGATGCCGTCGACCAGGTTGGCGCTCGCCGATTCGATGGCGGCGAGGGGTGTGTTGAGCTCGTGGGTGAGACCGGCCACGAACTCGATCTGCTGGCGTGCCAGAGCCTGGGCGCGGCGGGTCGCCGCGATCAACAGAGCGCCGCTCGCCCCGAGCACGGTCAGGATCCCGATGCTGACGGCGAGGTTTCGGAGGCGCAACCGCGCCACCACGGTCTCGAGCGATCCTGCGTGGTGGCGGGCGCGCAAGCTCCAGGCACCGTCTCCGGGAGCACCGTCCCCGGGAGCACCGTCCCCGGGAGCACCCGCTCCGGGTGACTCTCCGAGCGGGGGCTCGCCGCCGGCGGGGAACGGCTCGATGGACCCGTTGAGGCCGCGGCGACGGGTTTCGAACCCGTCTCGCGGTCGCGCGCCAGGGCGTCGCGGGCTCGTCGGGTCCGGCGTTCGCAGCTCGGGGAAGCGCCGGACGCGCAGCAGCGTGGCGACCGCAGGCGCGGAGCGCAGCTCGGCCTCGGTTGCGCCCTCGGAGAGAAACACCGAGCGCCGAGCTCCGCCCCGCTCGAAGACTCCGAAGTCGTACTCTTGGCCGGCGCCGCCAGGGAAGTAGTGGTCGATGAGAGCGGGCAGTAGTCCGTTTTGAAGCGTCTCGAGATCCAGGCGCAGCACCAGCAAGCCCCCGGGGCCCCCGATCACCAGCGCCGGCAGCTCGAAGAGGATCGGACCGGGGAGAGGCGCGGCGCGGAAACGCGGTCGATTGCGCTGGATCATGCGCTCGACCGGGGCGAGCTCGGGACTCCACTCGGCAGCGACGAAGGTGCCGCTGGCCTCGTCGAGGCGCTCGAGCCGAGGTCCGTCTTCGCGGCGCTCGATCCTCAGTACCTCGGCCAGGAGATCGGGCCACGACGCCGATTCCCGCCAGGCCGCGACTCGTTCCGCGAGGTCTTCCTGACCGCGAGCCTGGAAGGCGACGAACAGCCGCGTGACCTCGAGGTCGAAGTCGGCGCCCAGGCGCTGTGCCGTCTGGCGCAGCGAACGCTCGAGGCGGCCTTTCTCGGCCCGGCTGACTTCGCCGGTCCAACGAAACTGAAGGGCCGCGAGCACCCCGAGGAGCAGGAACAGCAGCCACAGCCAGTGCCACGACAGTGTTCCGCGAGGCCGCATAGAAATCAGTGTAGCAGCGCCTCGTTGGCCGAAAATCTCAGCGGAGTACGCCTTTACAACTCTTACAAAGGCCTTGCTTCCGCTTGAGGACCGCGGCGGGCGAACCGGCGTATCTTCTCTCAGCACGCCGGGCATGAAGCCCGCTGCCCAACGGAACAACAGCCCAAGCAACAACAGGAGGTAGCAAACATGAACACCCCAAAGACTCGCACCTGGAAAACCACGATCTCGATGGTCGCCGTCGCTCTGCTGCTGGCTGGCGTGACGGTCGCTCAGCCACCGATCGTAAGCGGAGGGTCGGGACCGCGTGCGGCGGCGCGCGCTGGCGGCGGTCACCCCGGCGCCCGGGAGATGAATCGGCTGATCGAGTTCCTCCAGCTCGACGACACCCAGAAGGCACAGTGGAAGGCCGCGCACGAGGCGCAGGCAGAAGCCGTCAAGCCGATCTTCGAAGACCTGCGCGCCAACCAGAAGGCGCTCCACGGCGCGCTTTCGAGTGACACCGCGGATGCCACCGCGGTCGGTACCCTGATGCTCGCCGGTCGCGACCTCCAGAAGCAGCTGGGAGCCCTGCACGAGCAGCTACGACAGGATTTGGAAGCGATCCTGAGCCCCGAGCAGCTCGAGCGCTGGAAGGCCTTCGAAGCCGCAAACGGCGGCGGTCGGGGCGAGCGGGGACGCGGGCGCCGCGGTCCGCGTGGCGGCGGTCCGCATGGCGGAGGTCCCGGTGGTGGTCAGGGCTAGCGCCCTCGGATCACCTTTCGGCGAGCGACTCGTACCTCGCCGGTGAGTCTGGGCTGGGGCTACGGTCCCAGCCCAGCTCGTTCTTGCCGTTCAGAGCGGCGCGGCGATGCTCCACGTCGAGCTACTCGGCAATCTCGAAGATGGCGTCGATCTCGACCGGGACGTCGAAGGGCAGGACGTTGGTGCCGACCGCGAAGCGGGCGTGTCGCCCCTTGTCTCCCAGCACCTCCACCATCAAATCCGAGGCGCCGTTGATCACCGCCGGCTGGTGGACGAAGTCCGGGGTGCAGTTGACGAAACCGCCGAGCTTGACGCAGCGGCGCACCCGCTCGAGGTCGCCGTCACACGCTGCCTTGACGACCGCGAGGATGTTGATCCCCACCAAGCGCGCCGCCTCGCGGGCCTGGTCGAGCTCGTAGACCTGGCCGACCTTGCCGCGGTAGGCGAGCTTGCCGTCCTTGACCGGCACCTGACCTGAGACGAATACCAGGGCGCCGACCTTGACGAACGGGACGTACGTGGCCACCGGCGCCACGGGGTCCGGCAACTCGATTCCCAGCTCCGCGAGCCGCTCGCTTACAGTCTGACCCATCTCCCACCTCCTGATTATCGGTCGGGCCGAGAATAGCCGATCGCCGAACCGCTCCGCGCCCGTTTGCTCCGTGGGTGCTCGGTCGGACCGTTTCCGGGGTTGGAGGGCCTCGGGCGGCCGACGCAGGTCATAGAATCGGGATTGCCGTCACCGGCGCTTCCCACTTTCCAGATCCCGGTTCTCGATCCCATGAGCGACCCCCTCTCCGACATCATCGGCCCCGCCTCCCACTTCTACGTCTCCCAGCGGCTGCGGCTCCACTACCTCGACTGGGGCAACCGGGACCAGCCGACCCTGGTGTTGATCCACGGCGGTCGCGACCACGCCCACAACTGGGATTGGGTGGCGCGCCGGCTGCGCTCGCAGTACCACATCGTGGTGCCCGATCTGCGCGGTCACGGCGACAGCGCTTGGGCGATCGGTGGCATGTACGCGCTCTCCGACTTCGTGCTCGACATCGCCCAGTTGCTCGAGGCGGTAGCCGCGTTCCCGGTGGGGATCGTCAGCCATTCGCTCGGCGGAATGGTGGCGCTCCAGTACACCGGCCTCTACCCGGAGCGGGTGTCGAAGCTGGTCGCCATCGAAGGGCTGGGACCGCCGCCCGAGCGCGTCCTCGAGATGCGAAAGATGCCCGCCGACGAGCGGCTGCGCCGGTTCATCGCCGACATGCAGGGCCTGGCCGGCCGCGCGCCACGGCGCTACCCGTCGATCGAAGATGCGATGGCGCGGATGCAGGAGGTCAACACCTTCCTGTCGGCCGAGCAGGCAGCGCACCTGACCGTGCACGGGGTTGCCCGCAACGAGGACGGCACCTACAGCTGGAAGTTCGACAACTACGTGCGCGCGAGCGCGCCCTACCGGTTCGACGAAGACGAGGTGCGGGCGATCTGGCAGCGTATTGCCTGCCCGACCCTGCTGTTGCGCGGTGCTGAGAGCTGGGCCAGTGATCCGGTCGCCGACGGTCGAGCCGCGGCGTTCCAGAACGCCACGGTCAAGACCTTCGAGCGAGCCGGGCACTGGGTCCACCACGACCGCCTCGACGACTTCCTCGACCTGGTGAGCCGCTTCCTCGAAGACTGAGGGCGAGCGCGGAGCGAATCGATGATCGATTTCAACCAGGGCGAGTACCGGCTGCTGCGCGAGTCGTTGCGCAAGATCATCGACTCCGAGATCAACCCCCACGTCGATCGCTGGGAGGAGGAGCGGATCTTCCCAGCCCACCAGGTGTTCAAGAGCCTGGGGGGCCGCCGGCTTCCTCGGTCTCACCAAGCCCGAGGAGTACGGTGGACTCGGACTCGATTACAGCTACGGCGTGATGATGGCCGAGGAGCTGGGCCACATCCACTGCGGCGCAGTGCCGATGGCGATCGGGGTGCAGACCGACATGGCGACCCCGGCGTTGGCGCGTTTCGGCAGCGACGAGCTGAGGCGCGAGTTCCTGGCCCCGGCGATTGCCGGCGACCAGGTCGCCGCGATCGGGGTTAGCGAGACCGGCGCCGGCTCCGATGTCGCTTCGATCAAGACCGTCGCCCGGCGCGACGGTGATGACTACGTGATCTCGGGCGGCAAGATGTGGATCACCAACGGCATGCAGGCCGACTGGATGTGCTGCCTCGCGAATACCTCGGAGAGCGATGGCCCGCACAGGAACAAGTCACTGATCATCGTGCCGCTCGACGCCCCCGGGGTCGAGCGCTCGCGCAAGCTCCACAAGCTCGGGATGTGGTCCTCGGACACCGCTCAGATTTTTTTCGACGGGGTGCGGGTGCCCCAGCGCAATCGCATCGGCGAGGAGGGCCAAGGGTTCGTCTACCAGATGATCCAGTTCCAAGAAGAGCGGCTGTTTGGCGCGGTCTCGGGCATCGTCTCGATGGAACGGATCATCCAGCAGACCATCGACTACACCCGCGACCGCGAGGTGTTCGGGGCGCCGTTGCTCGACAACCAGGTGATCCACTTCCGACTCGCCGAGCTGCAAACCGAGATCGAAGCGCTACGGGCGCTGATCTATCGCGCCACCGAAATGTACGTCGGCGGCGCCGATGTCACGCCGCTGGCGTCGATGGCCAAGCTCAAGGCGGGCCGGCTCGGACGCGAGGTCGCCGACAGCTGCCTGCAGTACTGGGGCGGCCAGGGCTACATGTGGGAGTCGCCGACGGCGCGCTACTTCCGTGACGCCCGGTTGTGGTCGATCGGCGGCGGCGCCGACGAAGTAATGCTGCAGATCCTGTGCAAGCACATGGGCACCCTGCCCGCCGGGCACGACTGAGGAGAGCATCGAATATGCCACGCGTGACCTACGTCCAGCCCAACGGCGAGCGCGTCACCCTCGACCTCGAGCCGGGGTCGACGGTGATGGAAGGCGCCTTCGACCACGGCGTCGATGGCATCGTCGCGTTGTGCGGTGGCTCGTGCTCGTGCAGCACCTGCCACGTCTACGTCGACGACGAGTGGGCCGAGCGAGTCGGCCAGGCCGACGAGGGCGAGACCGGGACCCTCGACTTCGCAATCGACACCCGACCGAACAGCCGGCTGTCGTGCCAGATCACGCTCGACGATAGGCTCGACGGGCTGGTGGTCCATGTGCCGGCGCAGCAGGCGGACTGACCGGAGTGACAGGCACCGAAATATCTGTTGAATTCCCGGTCATCCCGGAGTGACCGGCCCACAGGAATGCCGGTCGGGTAGACGCCAACCTACTCGAGGCGACAAATATTTCGGTGCCTGTCACTTCTCTCGACAGCGGTCTTTTCAGCCCGCCCGGTTCTGGCCGTGCTCCGCCTCCCCTGATCGAACGTATTCTTGCTTCTTCGTGCCGCGGATGGATCCGTTGGAGGACGCGGCGGCTGCCGTCTCGCAGCTCGGTCCCCAAAGTGTATTTGTGGTAGCGGGAGAAGTTGCGCACGATCTTCTCGATGTGGACCGTCAGGTCGAAGGCGGCCCGGCAGATCGGCAGATGCTCGTAGTGGGCCAAATTCAAGAACCTCGCGGAGAGTAAGCAGGGGGGCAAGCGCCCCTGCGCCCCCCAAAAGGACCAAAGACCCGAAGAGCCAATCATTGTCCGCCGCGAACCGGCCACACATAGCTGGTGCCGGCCTTGCTGCCGCCGCCGACGCGGCCGACGCTGAGGTACGCCTCCCACGCGAACGTCGGGCTGAAAAGGTTGGTAGTAGACGACCAGTAGTCGGACGACAATACCCCGGTGAAACTGCTGGTACCGAACACCCAGCATGAGAAGCCGCTGTCATTCGTAATCGTCGGAGGAAAGACGGTGCAGTTCGGGCCGCCTCCTTCACCCAGTGCATCCGCTACCATCGCCTCCCACTCATTCACCGACGGCAAACGCCACTCTCCCGGCGACGAACCATCGGACAGGCCACAGTCGAACCGCGCGGCTGCCGACGTCGACGGTATGTCCGACAGACCGGACACGAATTCCATTGCCGTAAACCAGTCCGCCCTGCCGAGCGGGTTACCGGTACCACCTAGTGCAGCGCCTATGCAGTTCGCGTCCTTCAGCCAGACCAGCCGCGTCCGATTGTCCGTCACCGTCCCGTTGCCGCAGTCCACGTAGATCGGTGGCGGGGTCGTTGTGGTTCGACAAGACGGGTCCGCCGTCTGGAGTGCCACCGGGCTGCCCCCCGCCACGGCCCTCTGGGCACCACATTCCAGTAGTAGGGCCAGACACACCCAGACCGCTCTCCACTGCAGTCCGAAGCCTTGGGAAAGTGGTGCCCTGGTCATGCGCTTCATCTCAATCCTCCCTCACCACGAGCGGAGCGGACGCAAGCCGCCCCGACGGGACGCCTGAAAGCCTGAAAGGCAAGCCTAGCACTTGAGCCGGGCGAGCACGGACCTGGCCAGCCGAAAGCGCGCCAAGCAGCCGTCGCTTTCTCGTGCAAGCAGCGCTCGTTGTTCCCGTCGTGCCGTCAGAAACGGGAGCTGCTGTGGGCAGCGTGGGCCGAGGAGGAGCTGCTGGCGGAGGTGCCCACCGCTACGTCGTGCTCACCATCCCGAAGCGTCTTCGGATCTTCTTCGCTTCGATCGCAGCTTGCTCGGCGACCTGCTGGGCCGTGCCTGGCGGGCTTGGCGGCTCTACCTCGACGCCGCGCTCGACTCGTCGTTGAGGCGCCGGGCGGGGTGGGCTTCGTGCAGACCGCAGGCGAGCTGCTGCCCGCACCGACGGAAAGCGGTCACCGAATCCGAGGGAATCCGGTCACTTTGATCGGGTTGTCGGAATGGGTGACCGGAATGGATCGGAAATCGATGAACCCAGGATGTAGGCGGCTGCGAACGCCGCGATCACCGGGGGCAGGAACGACCGCATGCCGACACGCGCGCCGGTTCTCAGGTGGAACCGGGTCAGAGCCAAGCCTCGAAGATACCGGGATTCAAGCAAAGCGATGACAGGATACTGCGGTCGGCCTTCCGAGGAAGCTGTGCTCGATCGACTCGACCACCTGGTGTATGCGGTGCCCGACCTCGATGCCGCGGTCGAGCTCCTCGGCGATTCATTCGGAGTCCGCGCGGCCGCCGGCGGCAGCCACCCCGGCCGAGGCACCCGCAACGCCCTGCTCGCCCTCGGTCCCCGCTGTTATCTCGAGATCATCGGCCCCGATCCCGAACAGCCTGAGCCGGCGCTCTCCGGCCGAGTGCGGCCGTTCGGCGTCGGCGGTTCTCCGGAACCTCGCCTGGTCACCTGGGCGGTGCAGGAGAGCGATCCCGCCGCGCGGGCAGCGCGGCTCGAGCGCGCCGGCTACCCCGCGGGCGAGGTGCGTGAGATGACGCGCCGCCGTCCCGACGGGGTCGAGCTGGCGTGGCGGTTGTCCATGCCCCCCAGAGATGATCCCGGGGGCGGAGTGGTGCCGTTCCTGATCGACTGGGGCGCGACCCCCCACCCGGCGTGCGACGCGCCGCGGGGCTGCACGCTGCTCGGTCTCGAGATCTGGCACCCGCGGCCGGATCGAGTCGCGGCATGGTATCGAGCGCTTGGCGTCGATCTCGAAGTACAGGAAGGCGCGGCGCCGCGCTTGCGCGCTCGCATCGACACCCCGCGCGGTGCGCGCACGCTCGAGTGAGGAGGTCGGTCCGGCGACCGCTCCAGCACCGCACCGAACCGCGCGGCTCAGCGAGCTGCTTCGATCCGCAGCGGCACGCTCGCATTGACCGGCGACTCGAGGGCAATGAGCAAGAGTTGATCGTCGACGTACACTATTGTACGATTCCGTCATGAGCACCGTTAGCGTCAGCGAAGCCAGGTCCTCACTGCCGCAGCTCCTCGAGAGGGTCGAGCAAGGTCACGAGGTCACGCTGACCCGCCACGGGAAACCAGTGGCCGTACTGATTCGCCCGGACTCGCTCCGAACCCGGAGAGCAGAAAGAGTCTTCAGAGAGGCCGAGCGAATTGGGGCACTGATCGATGAAGCCCGCCGACGCGACCTCCCTCCTCCCTCGATCTCGCCCGAGAGAGGCGAAGAGATCGTTGCCGCAGTCAGAGCGGGACGCAAACGGGCGGGTTAGGTTTGGACGCTTTCGACGCGGACGTCCTCATCTACGCGGCCATTCCAGGACATCCATTGGGGGCAAGGGTGCGCTTGCTTTTCCTGTCAGAGCCTCGGGAAGGGCCACGGCTCCCGGTCGGCATGGGCTCGGTCTTGCTGGTCCCGGAGCTTCTCGCGAAGCCGGTTCGCCGGGACGACCAACAGGAAGTGAGCCAGATCACTGCCCTCCTGAGTCGTCTAGATCTTCGGCCTTGCGACTACGCCACGGCTCAGCTAGCGACGGCGCTCAGCGCACGGTACAACCTCTCCGCGCCCGACGGCGTGCACCTAGCGACGGCCTTGTCTGCCGGCGCAAGTCGCTTCATTACCAACAACAGCAAAGATTTCAAGAAATCGATTGACGAGATCGACATCGTCTATCCTCAGGACCTTCCCGAGCGCTGAGGGCACTGGACGAAGTCGCCGCTGAGCCGGACTGCCGCTCACTCCTCAGCGCGTGCGCTCATCAGGAAACCCATCATCATCTCGTCGGTCGACGGCTGGCCGAAGCGGACGGTGCGGCTCGAGTCGAAGCCGTAGCGCGAAGCCTTCTCGGGCGAGTTGTCGTACCAGGCGGTGTATTCGACCCGGGTTCCCTTGGGGATGCGCTTGAGCTCGCGGTAGTAGTAGACGGTTTGCCAGCTGAAGTCGAACGCTGGGACGTCGAGCAGCACCTCGCTGGTGCCGTCCGGGTAGAAGGCCTCGAAGCGCGCCGCCTTGCCGCGCATGTGCATGTGGGGCATCAGGGCGATGATGTCGACATCGGCGTCGGTGACCCGCGAGATCGGGCCGATCTGGTAGTTGGGGTCGTTGGCCGGCACCGCGAAGGTGAAGTTCATCAGCGGCCGAATGCCGCCGTTGATGTTCTTGAGCGGACCCTCGACGAACTTGAAGCCGATCGAGCTCTGGTCCATCACCCCGGTGCCGGGGCCTGGCTGCTTGTGGTAATGAATGTCGAAGGTCACCCGGCTGCCCTTCTTGAGCAGGAAGCCGTATCCCAGCGGATACTGGTTGGCCTCGGTTCCCGACGACACCCCGCCCATGTAGCGACCAGCGTTCTCGGCGGCCGGCGCGATCTCGTTGTCCTTGGGGAACTCGGGCGGCGGCGGCAGCCGACCATCGGCGCCGCGCTCGAGCAGGTGGAGGTTGAAGTGGTGGATGACGTTGCTGTCGGGCTGGCACTCGAACGCGACCACCCAGCGATCCTCGGGCAACATCTCGTCGGTGAGGTCGACCGAGAACGCTGCGTACAGGTCCTGGACATCGTCGGCGACGAAGTACGCCTCGGTCATCTTGACCACGAAGTCGGGCTTGCCCAGGGTCCAGCCGCCCTGGTTCGGAAACACCCGCGGCGCCGGGGCGAGCGCGGGATCACCCGCGGGCGCGCCGTTTTTGACCCAGCGCACCAAGGTCCCGATCTGCTCGTCGTTGAGGTTGCGTTCGTTGCGGAACACTCCGTGGTGGTGCGGCGCCGCGTCCCACGGCGGCATCTCGCGCGATTCGACCTGGCGGGCGATCGACTTCGCCCAAGGCCGAGTCTCGTCGTAGGTGACGAACGCCATCGGCGCGCGCATGCCGCCGACGTTGAGGCCGGCGGGACGGTGGCACTCCTGGCAGTTGGCCTGGAGGATTGGTAAGACCTCGCCGTAGAAGGTGGGGGTGCCCGGGTCGGCGCTAGGGGCGGCCAGCGCCAACGACGACAGGGCGAGAAGAAAGACGGTAGCGGTCGCGAGGATCGCGCTAGCGGTCGCGAGGATCGCGCTCTTGGCCACGAGGTTCGATGGGCCGGGGGTGATTCGCATAGTCTCCGTCCTTCCGGTGGTGGTATTACCCCAGATCATAGCCTCCAGGCCCCGATTCACGACGATGGTGACCGATTCGAGCTGCTTCCGGCACTGGGCTGCGCGGCTCTTCGCTGCTGGAACGCTCGCCGGCTCGCTACCGGTCGTCGTCGCCACTGCCCAGACCTTCGACCCGGCGCAGCGCATCTTCCACATCCCCGCCATCACCGAGCCGATCACCGTCGATGCCGTCCTGGACGAGCCAGCGTGGGCGAACGCGCTGCGGCTCGAGCTGCGCTACGAAATCGACCCCGGAGAGAACGTTCCGCCGCCTGTCGAGACCGTGTGCTGGCTGACCCATGACCAGCGCCAGCTCTACTACGGCTGCCACGCCTACGACGACCCACGCGAGATCCGCGCCCGCTTCACCGATCGGGATGGAGCGAACGACGACGATGTCGTCGGCATCGCGGTCGACCCATTCGACTCGGAGCTGCGCTCGTTCGTGTTCGACCTGAACCCTCGCGGAGTCCGGAATGACTACATCTATACAGAGGCCGACGGCTCGGATCCGTCGTGGGACGCGATCTGGGAGTCGGCGGGGAAGATCGTCGCCGACGGGTTCGTGGTCGAGGCGGCGATCCCGTTCTCGCAGCTGCGGATCCCGCGCACCGCGTCCGAGCAGACCTGGGGGCTTTCGGTCCGCCGCTACCGCCCGCGCGAAGTTCGGCGACGGATCTCGCTGACACCGTTCGATCGCAACGACAGCTGCCGAGTGTGCCAGGACGCGAAGCTGGTGGGCTTCGCGGGGATCGATCCCGGCCGCAGCCTCGAGGTCGCCCCGACCGTGACCGCAACCCGCAGTGCGAGCCGCGACTCGTTTCCTAGTGGCCCGCTAGTGACCGGAGACCCCGCTTACGACGCTGGGCTGAGCGTCAAGTGGGGGGTGACTCCGAACCTGGCGCTCAACGGCACCATCAACCCCGACTTCTCGCAGGTCGAGGCCGACGTCGCCCAGCTCGACATCAACCGCCAGTTCGCGTTGTTCTACCCCGAGCGGCGGCCGTTCTTCCTCGAAGGCGCCGACTTCTTTTCCACGCCGCTGTCGGCGGTCTACACCCGTTCGATCGCGGACCCGTCGTGGGGAGCGAAACTCAGCGGCAAGGAGGGAAGCAACGCTCTCGGCGCCTTCGTCACC
>JAQBHE010000099.1:0-7910 GCA_032128015.1 Holophagae bacterium | reverse complement strand
GGGTAGCGGCCGACCTTGGGCGGCCGAGTGAGGAGCTGTTGGAGCGTACGCCATCGCTGCGAATAGGCCGTGACGCCGAGCGGGCGCTGGGTGTGTCTTTTTTGTTCGCGCGCGGTGGGATCGCCGGCGTTCTCGCTCGATCGTCGGCCGCCCAAGGTCGGCCGCTACCCTCGGAGGAACCCGAAGACCTCGATGTGGCAGCCGAAGAATATTCAGCCATTAGGTGTTCCCCGCCCAGCGCCCGCGGGCTGTCTGCGACACCTTCTCCTGCTACACCCGTCGGTACGCGAGGTCGCCCTCGAGATACGACAGGTGCCAGCCGGCAGGCTCGGGCATTTCTCGCTGCTTGCGGAAGAACACCGGGCGCTCGTAGAAGGGCTCACCACCGAGTTCGCGCGCCGCGGCGAGCAACTCCGGGCAAGTCACCAGCAGCGAGGCCGAGGCGCAGCCAGCGCCGGCGAGCTCTTCGAGCGCCAGGCGCAGCGCCTGATCCCAGCGGCCACCGCACCAGGGCAAGTGCACGATCCGGCCGCTCGGGGGATCGACCCGCCGATTGACGTAGAGCAGGACAGGACCCGTCGTCGTGCCCGCGATTCGCAGAGTCAGCAAGCGTGACGCGAGCTGTGGACAATCGGCGAGCCAGTGCAAGTGGGATGGATCGGCCAGCCCGACCATGACCCCGTCTGGGGCCTGCGCGCCGTTGACGCCATCGTAGGCGACGAGCTCGCATCCGCTGCCCGCGGCAGCGCCCGCGGCTCGAGTCGGCAGCCGAATCTCGATCGCCAGCGCAGCCCGAACGAAGTGCCGTTTGTCGAGGATCGTCCGGCTGGTCGGCGTGCCGCCCACGACGGTCGTGAAGTCCTGGTGACTGAGGCACCAGCGACCGAGCACGATGCCGGCCCGACCCCGCGCCTCGGGCGCCACCATCCAGAGCACCGGATGGCTGCCGACGACGACTCGATCCCGGCACCCGTAGCGACTGCAGAGCACCGCCACATGACCCACCACCTCGCCGTCTTGCTCGACCACGCGGGACTGGAGGTCGAGGCCCGGACGGTCGCTGAGCAACAGCCAGCGCAGCAGTTCGGGCGACCGCCGTCGACCGAACACCGCCTCGGTGAGCCGCGACAAAGCCGGCAGGTCACCGGCGGTGGTCGGACGCAGCGTCGGCCCGCTCATTCCGAAGGCATGGCCAGACGCCGGCGGAATTCCTCATCCCGGGCGGCGCGCAGCCGCAGCCCCTCGCGGAAGCGGTCGATGTTCTCCTCGGCCCGCTGATGCAGGCGGCGGAACTTCGAGAAGGCCTCGCGCAGCAGCAGCACATCGAAGCCGAGCCCCTGTTCGCTCCAGTGGTATTCGTGCGTCAGCAACTGGATTCGATCGTAGCGATCGAGCAGCGACGTGACGACGCCTTCGCGCCAGGCCTGGGTGCTGTCCGAGAGGTACTTGATCTCGGTGAAGTACAGCGGCTGGTAGACATCGACGACCCCCGGGATCTCGAGAGTCCTCCCCGCTCGCATCGGCATGTGGGGACTGGCGGCGTGGATCTTGGTTGACCAGAAGGTCTCCATCAGCTCGATCATGGTCCGGGCTACCCGCGCCGGATCGTTCCCCGACCGCTCGAGCAGTCCGAGGTCGTAGTGCAGCCCGAGATCGTGGCCGAGCTCGAGCAGCCGCTGGACGATCACCGCCGACTCGGGCTCGAAGATGTTGTAGTCCGAGCCGAACTGCAGGAAGAACGTCGAGCGCACCCCCGCCTGGTGGTCGGCCTCGGCAAGGACCAGCGCCGCCTCGAGGCTGAACTCGACGTCATGACGCATCAGCACGAAGCGGTCGCGCTCGAGCAGCGCCCGACCGAGCGGGGCCGCTTCACCGAAAGACAGCGTCGGGTGCGAGGCGGTGATCGCGGCGAGGATCTCCCGGTAGTGCGCGAGCGTGAAGTCGCGATCCGGATGCTCGGGGCGGGCCGGTCTCGTCACCTTGGGCTCCAGCTGACTTCGTTCCATGCATCCTCCACCAACTCGTCGGTGCGGTCCCAGTTGCCCCGGTCGATCCAATCGACCAACAGCCGGGTGACATCGGGGTAGTTCATCGGCGCCGGCATCGGGCTGTCGAGCCACGCTTCGACCACCTCCGGCGAAAGCCGCGCGGCCACCGTGCCGAGCCCGAGGGCCTCGAGAGCGAGACCGTTGAGGAATTGCTCGGGATGGCGCCGGATCGGTTTGACCAGCAGTCGTCGTCCGAGGTGCAGCGCTTCGCTCGGCAGCGAGAACCCGGCGTTGGTGATCACCCCCGAAGCCTCGGCCAGATCCGCGAGAAAGCACTCCCGATCGTGCGGTCGCAGCACGACGTTGCCAATCTCGACCGGCTCCGCGACCGGCCGGTAGACGGCGAACCGGGTGCGCTCGAAGCGGTGAAACAGTGCTGAGATCGACGCCTCGCTCTCTCCGGGGAGGTAGACCACCACGCGGTCGTCTCGAACCTCCGGCGCGGAGCGAACCTCGGGTGGAATCGTCGGCGGCAGGCAGGTGCCCCCGAAAGGGTGCCAATGCAAACCGATCGCCCGCTGCACCGGGGTGTAGAGGCGCGCGAAGCTGCCGACCAGGACCTGCGCCGGCCGGGCCCTCCACCCCAGGCCCAGCGACTGCGCGAAAGCGTAGAGATGACCGAGGCCAATGCTCGGCAACCGATGGCGTCGCGCGATCCACCCGGCGACCGGCTCGTAATCGGTGACCACGAGCTCGAAGCCAGTGGCATCGAACTCACGGACGTTCTGGAAGAAGCGCGGAATCCGCAATCCCAGGGCGCTCTCGACGATGCGCAGGCGGCCGCCTCGAGCGTAGCCGGTGAAGCCGCGCAGCGCGGTGTAGGGGGCGAACCGTCCGACATCAGGGACGGCCGAAGGCTCGCGACCCGTGAGCAGGCAATGGACCTCGTGCCCGCGCTCGCGCAGCTGTCGCACCAGAGAAGCCGAACGCACGAGGTGCCCGTGGCCGGTTCCCTGGACGCCGTATAGAATCTTCATCGATCCAGCCGAGTCGGAGACATTGTGGCGCTCTCGACCTCGATTCGAGAGGTCGCGAAGCTACCAGAACCGAACCCGACCAGCCGGCCTTTCTTCACCGATTCGCCGCGAAAGCGAAGTACTGTCACCGAACTCGAACTTGGAGGGCTGCGGCTTGCGGGTTTTCATTCCAGGAATCGACGGGTATCTCGGCTGGCCGCTGGCCCAATACCTGGCTGCCCGCGGCCACGAAGTCTCTGGCATCGACGCCGGATTCCGCCGCCAGTGGGTGACCGAGATGGCCAGCCAGAGCGCTTTGCCAATCGCCTCGCTGGAAGTGCGGACCGCTGCACTCGGCGAGCGTCACGGCTACCGGCCGCGGATCGAGACTGGCGATCTGACCGACGCCCACCTCCTCTACCGCCTGCTCGACGAGATCCAGCCCGAGGCCATCGTGCACCTCGGCGAGTGCCCGTCGGCGCCCTATTCGATGATCGATGTCGGGCACGCGACCTGGGTGCAGCAGAACAACATCGTTGGCACCTTGAACCTGCTCCACGCGATGAAAGAGCTGCTGCCCGACACTCACCTGCTCAAGCTCGGCACCATGGGCGAGTACGGCACGCCCAATCTCGACATCCCGGAGGGGTTCTTCGAGGTCGAGTACCGTGGCCGCCGCGATCGCCTGCCCTTCCCCCGCCAGGCCGGCTCCTGGTACCACTGGAGCAAGGTCCACGACAGCAACAACGTCATGTTCGCCTGCCGGATCTGGGGCCTGCGATCCACCGACGTCATGCAGGGCGTGGTCTACGGCACCCGGATCGACGAGATGGGTGACGACCCCCGATTCCTCACCCGTCTCGATTTCGACCAGGCCTTCGGCACCGCGATCAACCGGTTCTGCTGCCAGGCGGTGATCGGAGAGCCGCTGACGATCTTCGGCGGTGGCAGCCAGCGTCGCGGATTCCTGCCGCTGCGGGACTCGATGCAGTGCCTGACCCTGGCGATCGAGAACCCGCCCGAGCGCGGCGAGTATCGCGTGTTCAACCAGTTCGAAGAGTGCTACAGCGTCTCCGAGCTGGCGGACCGGGTGGTCGAAGTCGCCGGTGACTTGGGCATCACCGCCGAAATCCAGTCCATCGAGAACCCGCGCACCGAGGCCGAGGAGCACTACTACCGGCCCGACCGTGAGCGGCTGCTCGAGCTCGGCTACCAGCCGACTCACGATATGAGAGGCGAAGTGCGCCTGATGCTCGAGGAGCTGGTCCGCCATCGTTCGCGGATCGAGGAGAAGAGGGCGGCCCTGATGCCCGACATCCACTGGGATGGGTCCCGCCGCGCGGCGCGCGCCCTGGCCCAGCCGGTCTCGGCGGCCGGAACCTGACCGGGCTCGGTCGCGCCTCCGCTCGGCGCCGGCCGCTTGACCAGAGCCGGCTTCCCAGCCCGCAACCCCCGGTCGTACGCTTCCATTCGGAGTACGGCCTTTGATCGAATCCGCCCTCCGCCGGCTCGCGTCGTTCTCGAGACGGCGCTACTACCTCGTCTTCGCGCTGACCGCGGTGGTCTCGCTGCTCGCCCTCGCATCGGCTCGCAACCTGCGCTTCGACACCCAGATTCTCAACCTGCTGCCACCCGACGATCCCGACGTCCACACCTTCCTCGAGGCGATCGAGGACTTCGGCAGCCTGGAGCACTTGCTGGTCGTGGTTCGTCTCCCGAGCAATCAGGTGCTCGACCCCTACCTCGACTTCATCGACCAGCTCGGCCCCCGACTCGAGGAGCTCTCAGAAGTCGAATCGGTCGAGTACTCGCTCGACGGCATCGAAGAGCTGATCGAGGAGTTCTTCCCGCGGGCCTTCCTGCTGCTCGACGACGAGGGCCGAGCGCGAGCGCTCGAGCGACTCTCCGACCAGGGCATCACCACCCGGGTCCAAGAGCTGCGCCGGCGGATCGAGACTCCCCAGGCCATGGCGATGCGCTCGATTCTCCAGCTCGACCCGCTCGGTCTTTCCGAGCTGCTGATCGACGAAGTCTCGCGCACGCCCGGCACCCTGCGCGTCGACTGGACCCACGGCAACTTCCTTTCGCAGGACGGCCGTTTGGGCCTGCTGGTGGTCCGGCCGACTCGGCCCGCCATGGACGCGGAGTTTGCCCGGCAGTTGCTGGTCGCCGCGCGCGCGGCGTGCGATCAGGTGCTCGCCGACTGGGCGGAGATCGCCGGCCCGGATCCACCGCCGTCACCGAAAGTCGAGTTCGGTGGCAGCTACGCCACCATCGTCGAGGACGCCTCCAACATGACCCGCGAGGTGGTGCTCAACGTGGCGCTCGCCATGGTCGGCGTCCTGGTGCTGTTCGCCCTGGCGTTTCGCCGCATCGGTCTCGTCTTCTATGCCTTTCTCCCCCTCCTGGTCGGTCTCGTTCTCGGCTTCGGTTTCGCCGGCGCCGCGTTCGGCAAGCTGAGCGCCGCGAGCAGCGGCTTCGCCGCGCTACTCATTGGCCTCGCGCTCGACTTCGTCATCGTCTCCTATAGCCGCTACGTGGAGGAGCGTCAGGGCGGAGCCGACCTCTCCCAGGCCCTGGCGGCGATGGCCGGCACCTCTGGCCGCGCGATCGTCACCGGCGCCATCACCACCGCCGCCACTTTCTACGCCTTCGCCATCACCGATTTCTCCGGCCTGCGGCAGATGGGGATCTTGACCGGCACTGGCATCCTGCTCTGCCTGGTCGCCGTGCTGGTCCTGCTCCCGGCCCTGCTCGCCTGGAGCGAGGACCGGCACTACCGACGGCTGGCTGGCACCCGCGATCTCTCACTCCACGCCTTCGGCCTCGCGCGCCTGGTCTCGTGGAGCTTCCGCAGGCCGATTCCGGTGTTGATGGCCGCCGGAGTGATCACTCTGGGCGCGGCGCTGGTGGCTCCCCGCCTGCGCTTCGAGGACGACATCCGCAAGTTGCGTCCTACGGGTTCGCACGCGGTCGAGATCCAGGCCGAGGTGGCCCGCAGTTTCGGCTCGGGCTTCGACTCGATGATGCTGTTGGTCGACGGGACGAGCGAAGACGAGGTGTTGGAGCTCGTCCGCCGCGCCGAGGAGGCCGCCCGGCCGCTCGTCGAGAGCGGCGTCCTCAGCGGCACCGAAAGCCTGGCCAGCCTGATCCCCTCCGCCTCGCGGCAGGCGGCGGGACTCGAATGGCTGCGCGCCCACGGCGATCTACTCGATCTCGTCCGCCTCCGGCGGGTGTTCGGCGAGGCGGCAAGCGAGGAGGGACTTCGGATCACAGCCTTCGATCACGGCATCGAGCTGCTCGCTGCCGCGGGAGCGGCGACCCAGCCCATCCGGGTCGACGAGCTCGCCAAGAACCACCAAACCGAGCTGCTCTTGGGGCGTTACTTCCAGCGCACAGCCACCGGCGCCCGTGCGGTGGTCTACCTGATAACGCCGCCCCAGGTCTGGTCTCTTGCCGCTCCACCGCAAGCCGTGGCGCTGGCCGAGCGGCTCGGGCCCCACGTCACCCTCACCGGCGCCAACCTGGTCGGCGAGCGCCTGCGCGGTCAGATCCGATCCGACGCCGCCATCGCCTGCGCCCTCGGCTTCCTGTTCGTCGGCACGCTGCTCTACCTCGAGTACCGGCGCCTGGCGGACACCCTGCTGTCGTTGCTGCCGCTTTGCGTCGGCATCGTCTGGATGTTCGCGGGCATGGTGCTGCTCGACCTCGACATGAACTTCTTCAACATCTTCGTCACGACCATGATCATCGGCATCGGCGTCGACTACGGCATCCACATGGTCAACCGCCGCCGCGAGCACGCAACCGATGCCCCAGCCGAGCTCGAGAGCTGCCTGTGCGAGACCGGCCGCGCCGTGGTCCTGGCCGCGTTGTCGACGATCATCGGCTTCGGCTCGCTGTCGCTGTCCAGCTTCCCGGGAATCCGCTCGATCGGGCTGGTCGCCATCCTCGGCGCCCTCGCTACCGCTGTCGTCTCGATCAGCGTCCTGCCCGCCCTCTTCGGCCTGGCAGCCACTCGGAAGGTGCGGGGAACGTAGCGAGCCGATCCCGCCGCAAGCGACCGGATTCAGCGAGGAGAGGTGCCGAAGCTCAAAACAACGAGCCGCACCGCAACTACGACCAGCGCCGCGGCCACCCACAGGTGGACACTGGTCAGGCCGAGGTCGACGACTCCGGTCGCGGCGCCGAGATCGACGCTGCGGGGAACCAGGTACGCCGCGATGCCGAGTCCCAGCTGGGCCACCATCAGCGCTCCCACCGTGAGACAGGCGCGCTTGCGCGGACCGTCGTGCTCGGCCTCGAGCCAACCCCGGATGGCGACGTGCACCAGGGCCGGCAGAACCACCGCCGCTCCGAACAGGAGATGGAACAGTTGCAGCTCGGGACGCGCCCGCAACGTCAGTCCGAGAGTCGCCTGCGACCCGACGAGCAGCAATGCACCGATGGCGAGAACGATGTCGTAGCCTGACGCCCGAGCGCGGGCCTCGCCTCGCTCTGCCACCGCGACCGCGCTCGCGAGCGCTGCCACCACGATCAGCAACAGCACCCCGCTCGCGGGCCGGACCGCGAATCCCCAGAGCCACTCGGCGCCAACCAGTCTCGAGGTCCCGAGCAACCTGCCCAGCCAGCCGCCGGCGGCGCTGCCCGCACCCCACACCGCGACGGCCGACCAGCGCAGTCCTCGAATCCACGTCGATCGGACGCGGGCGAGAGAGATCGCAAACACCAGGACCGCCGCGCCCGCCAGGCGGTCGAACCAATCCTGGGCGTGGACGGCAAGGTCCCCATTCAGCCAATCGCCCAGGGGACGAACAGAGCCCGCGACGGCGCTCGAGATTGCTCCGGGATCGGCGAGCGGCGCCGGGCCTGCAAGGAGCAACACCGCGCTGACGGTCGCCGCGAT
>JAQBHE010000098.1:0-8003 GCA_032128015.1 Holophagae bacterium | reverse complement strand
ATCCTGGATGAGCGCCTTAAAGCCGAACAAGAGGAAACTCCCTCTAAAAAGTGACAGGCACCTAAATATCAGTCGCCTCTGCCAACCTGACCGCTGGGCGCCGGCCACGTCCTTGAAGCGACATATATTTCGGTGCCTGTCACTGTTTCGAGGGAGTTGCCTCTTGTTCGGCTTTCAGGCGCTCATCCAGGATCGACCGTTGCCAGTCGTGGAGAGGAAGCGCGGCCTCGTCGAGGTTTTCCCAGATCGTGTCCACCAGCTCGAGCTGCTCGTCGGGCGGCAGCTCCAGAACCGTGCGCGTGATCTCGGCCTTGGTCGTGAATTCAGTCAAGACCGGTCGCTGACCCTGTCAAGCCGGAGTGATCGACTCAATGAAGGGATCGGTCGGGCACCCTGAAAGAACCCCCCCCTTGCCCCCCCAAAGAGCCAACGGGACAAAGAACCTATTGCCCGCCACGAACCGGCCACACGTAGTTCGCGCCCGCCGCCTTGCCGTCGTAGAAGACGAGGCCGACGTTCGTGTTCACGAACCATGCGTAGGTCGTGCTGCCGTCGAGCGTAGACGACGACCAATAAACCGACGACTGCACGCCCAAAAACGCGCAGCTCGCGTCGTTCAGGCACTTCCCCGTGCCCGCCGTGTTCGGAACTGCCGGATTGGAGAACCCGTAGTGCATCAGGCTCTGTAGCTCCCGCACGTTCGGCAGACGCCATGCTCCCGCAATGGATCCGTCGGTCAGACCGCATTTCCCAGCTGCTAGCGCATTCGTCCACGTCAGGGCATCCGCCCAGCTCAGGGTCGTCGTCTTTAACACTCCTCCCACAGTTGCATTGCAGTTCGCATCCCCTAGCCAGATCAAACCCGTCAACTTGTCCGTCACCGTTCCGTTATTCGACGTAAAACGCGGGTTCGGCCACACTACGCCCAGCTGCAGAGCAGCGTCTTGCCCAGTACCCGCACACGCGATGACCGCTCCCGCGGCGTTGTAGCAGGTGGACTGGCCCGTCCGCGGCACCTTTGCCGCGCCCAGCGCGGTCACCTGGTCCTGAACCATCATGATCAGGTTCGCCAAGTCTGTGCCCTCGATCCCGTCCACACGGTCCGCGTTCAAATTCGCCACCAGCGTCGTCGACGACACCACCAAAGGTGCCGTTCCCGTCGCCTTCGTCGACACCAGTTGCTCCGACGTCTCGATGTTCCCAGCTGTCTTGATGCTCGTCGCTCCCCACAACACCGCTGCCACTGCCACGCCCACAGCCAGAAATCCCGCGATCCGCTTCATTGTCTGAGCCCTCAAGGTTGGTTTCGGACGCCAAGCCTAGCGGAAATGCTGTAGCAGACAAGACCTCGGTACACGATCTCCGAACAACCGCCGCTTGGAGACTTCAAGTACGCTATGCAGAGACAACGGGCAGGGACAGGCAACGAAGAAGACGTCGCCGCCTCACGACGAAGGCGAACGGCCTACGCCATCACCCGTCCTCCCCAGTGCTCGACGAAGCGATCGAAGGCGCCCGGATCGCCGCGCTGCACGGCTTCGAGAAGTTCCAGATCGGGATCCGGGGTCGTCGTCGATTCGGCAAGACCGAGACCGGGACGAGAGCGTGTCGTGGTTTCGCTCATGGAGGCGCAGCGATGGTTCGGCGGGATGCGAGCGCTGCTGTCAAGCTATCACCGGCATCGGATCTCACCTTTGCCTTCCCGCCCCGCGAGCGCGCGGAGACATCTCCGGGTCACCGCCCGCAATCAGCCTTCGGCCGAGCGCCGCTGATAGCCTGAATGCGATCCCTGTCCGCCGAGCTGCGCAGTTGGAGCACTCCGACCCTTTCCCCCACCGCCAAAAACGCGTGGGTCGTCACGGCCAGCGCGCCCGGTCGCTCGTGCCGTTCGGGTTGGGGCTCCAAAAGCCGCATCACTACCTCGGCATGGTCCGAGTGGCGTGGGAGAACCGCGACCGTCTCGGCTACGCGTGGCGGATCCTCCGCGACGGGGTGTGCGACGGTTGCGCTCTCGGCACCAGCGGACTGCGCGACTGGACGATCGACGGAGTCCACCTTTGCATGGTGCGCCTCGATCTACTGCGCCTCAACACCATTCCCGCGCTCGACCCCGCTCGGCTCGCCGATGTCGCGTCGCTCGGACCGCTCGACGGCAAGGCGCTGCGCGACCTGGGACGCTTGCCGGTACCGCTGGTGCGCCGCCGCGACGAACCGGGTTTCACGCGGCTGTCGTGGGACGACGCGATCGCGCTGGTCGCCGGCCGGCTTCGCGATCTCGACCCCTTGCGTGTCGCGTTTTACCTGACCTCGCGCGGAATCCCCAACGAGACCTACTACGTGGCCCAGAAGGTCGCGCGCTTCCTCGGTTCGCCGCACGTCGACAACTCGGCGCGGCTGTGCCACGCCGCGTCGACGGTGGCGATGAAGAAAGCGCTCGGCCACGGCGCGTCGACCGGCTCGTACCGCGACTGGTTGGAAGCCGACCTGATCGTGTTCTTCGGCTCGAACACCCCGAACAACCAACCGGTGACCACCAAGTACCTCGACCAGGCGAAGGCCCGCGGCACCGAGGTGGCGGTGGTGAACCCATTCCGCGAGCCCGGCCTGGCGCGCTACTGGGTGCCCTCGAGCGCGAAGAGCGCGGTGTTCGGGACTCGGCTCTCCGACCACTGGTTCGAAGTCGACACCGGGGGCGACCTGGCGTTTCTCAATGGCGTCGGCAAGGCGCTCCTCGACCTGCCGGATGGCGTCGACCGCGATTTCGTCACCAACCACACCGAGGGGCTCGTTGATCTCGAAGACTCGCTGCGCGGCCAAGACTGGCGGGAGCTCGAACGCGACTGCGGCTGCTCGCGCCAAGAGATGGAGCGCTTCGCCGCGTTGCTAGTGGCGCGGCCCAAGACCATCTTCGTCTGGTCGATGGGGCTCACCCAGCACGAGCACGGCTCGGACACCGTGCAGGCGCTGTGCAACGTCGGTCTGCTGCGGGGTTTGCTCGGCAAGCGCGGCTCGGGCCTCACTCCGATCCGCGGCCACTCCGGAGTGCAGGGCGGCGCTGAGGTCGGCTGCGTGCCGGTCGACGACCCCACGACCCTCGACCGCTGGCGCGAGGTCTGGGGCTTCGATCCGCCGCGGTCCCCCGGTCTGCCGGCGGTGGAACAGATCGACGCCGCGGCCGCTGGCGACATCGACCTGCACTGGATCGTCGGCGGCAACTTCCTCGACACCGTGCCCGACGAGGCGCGCAACCGGCGGGCCCTCGAGCGGCCAGGCCTGCGCATCCACCACGACATCGTGCTCAACCGCGCGATGCTGGTCGAACCGTCGGACACCGTGCTGCTGCTGCCGGCGGCAACCCGCTACGAGATCCCGGGCGGGGTCACCGAGACCACCACCGAGCGCCGGATCGTGTTTTCGCCCGAGATCCCGGGACCGCGGCCGGCCGAGGCGCGTCCTGAATGGGAAGTGCTGTGCGCCGTCGCAGCGCGCGCGCGCCCCGAGACCGCCCGGCAGATCACCTTCGCCGGAACCCCAGAAATCCGCGCCGAGATCGCGCGCGCGATCCCTCTCTACGCCGGCATCGAGCAGCTCGCCGCAAAGGGCGACCAGTTCCAATGGGGCGGTCCGACTCTGTTCGAAGAAGGCCGGTTCGCGACCAAAAGCGGCAAGGCCCATTTCGTGCCTGTCGCCCCACCCGAGCGCCCGCGGGCAGCAGGCGAGCTCTTGGTCTCGACCCGCCGCGGTCACCAGTTCAACAGCATCGTCCACGGCGAGGTCGACGGCCTCACCGGCGCCGCCCGCGACGACGTTCTGATCAGCGCCGAGGACGCCGCCGAGCTCGGGATCGAAGACGGCGCGACCGTCGAGCTACGGTCAGAGCACGGCGCGATGACCGCGCGGGTGCGGGTCGCCGCGATCAAGCGCGGCAACCTCGCGGTCCACTGGCCTGAAGGCATGTCGCTATTGTCGAACGCGGTCGATCCCCAGTCTCACGAGCCCGACTACGGAACGCGGGTCACGGTTCACCGGCGGCGGTGAGCCGGCCTTGGCGCCTCAGTCTGGCGGACTCCTACTCACGAATTGACGACAGCGCCGGGGTCCAAAACCCGGGCGTCGCTCGTGGTCCACGGCGGGACCCGCAGTCTGCCTCACGACCTCGGATTTCGGGCGCGGTCAGCTGCCCGCGACGCCGGGCTCGAGCGGTAGGGGATCGCCGAGAGCGGCGGTCATCGACAGGGGGCGTTTGAACACAATCTTCGACAGATCGTCGAAGACCCGGTACACGCATGGAACGACGAGCAAGCAGAGGACGGTCGAGAACGTGAGACCGAAGGCGATCGCGGTGGCCATCGGTTTGAGGAAACGGTCGACGCCGAAGAGCCCGATGCACATCGGAAACAGACCGAGGATCGTGGTCAGCGATGTCAGCAGGATCGGACGCACCCGCATCGCCGAGGCCACCAGGATCGACTCCACTTCGTCGAGGCCTTCGCGCCGCTTGCGGTTGATGAAGTCGATCAGGATCAGCGAGTCGTTGACCACGATGCCAGCGAGCGCGATGGTGCCGATGACCGAGAACAGGCCGAGCGGCTCGCCGAGGATGAAGAAGCCGAGAATCACGCCGATGAAGGCGAACGGCACGGTCACCATCACGATCAACGGCTGGATGAACGAGCGAAAGAGCCCGCCTAGGATCACGTAGATCAGGATGATGCTGACCACGAAGGCCCGAAACATCGACGACACCGATTCCTGGGTGTCCTCCCACTCGCCGCCGAAGGAGAGATCGTAGCCCGGGAAGCGGTCGGGAACGTCGGCGAACTGTTCGAGCAGCATCTGGTTGACCCGGCTCGAGGTGATGATCCCCGGCACCACATCGGCGGTGACGTTGATCGACCGGCGCTGGTCGTGGTGGCCGATCTGCGACACTCCCTCGACGCGCTCGAGCCGGGCCACGTTGGAGAACGGGACCATGCCATTCGGCGTCGCGAATTGCATGTCCGCGAGATCGGCCAGGCTGCGGCGGTTCGCGGCGTCGTACTTCACCATCACCTCGACCTCTTCCTTGGCGTCGTACACCCGAGTCGCCTCGAGGCCGTCGAAGGCGCCGCGGATCTCGGTCGCGACGGCGCGGACATCGAGGCCGAGGGCCGCGATCCTCTCGAGATCGAGCACCGGTCGAACTTCGTCCTTGCCGCGGGGGAAGCTGTCGATGACGTCTTTGACGCCGTCGATCTTGACCAGGAACTCCTTGACCTCGTCGGCGATCACCCGCAGGGTGTCGAAGTTGTCGCCGAGGACCTGGACCGCGACCGCCTTGCCAACCGGCGGACCCTGCCGAGACTCTTCGATGTTGGCGGCGCGAACGCCGGTGATGTCGCGAATGGCTTCGCGCAGCTCGTCCATGACCTCGGCCCCGAGCCGGTCGCGCTCGGTCAGGTCGACGAGGTCGAGAGTCACCTCGCCCACGTGCACGCCCGACGCGCGGTCGAAGCCGCTGCGCCGGAGCGAACCGACCTCGCTGCGCACGCTCTCCACTTCGCCTGTCCGGTCGGCGAGGTCCAAGGCCTCGGTCTGGATCTGATCGATGATCCGGGTGGTCTCCTCGATCGTCGCCCCGGGAGGCGCCTCGACAGCCACCGAAAAGCCCTCGAGGTCGCGGCCGCCAAAGAGGATGAACTCCATCTTCGACCGGGCGAGGGCGAGCGACAGGATGCCGAGCACCACCACCCCGGCGACCGCGAGGTAGCGAAAGCGCAGGAACTGGCCGAGCACGCGCCCGTAGATCTCGAGAGTCCGGTGCAACCAGGGCCGGGAGTGCTCGATCGTGCGCCGCGTCCCGGTGCCCCCCCACTCGGCGATGTGCGCCGGCAGGATGAACAGCGCCTCGAACAGCGAGGCACCCAGAGCCAGCGCGACCACGATCGGGATCACGCTCATGAACTCGCCCAGGATGCCTTCCATCAGCAGCAGCGGCAGGAAGGCGGCGACCGTGGTCAGCACGGTGGCGACCACCGGCCAGGTGAGCTGCTCGGCGCCGACCACCGCCGCCTGGTGAAGCGGCATGCCGTTCTCGTAGTGCCGGTAGACGTTCTCGCAGATCACGATCGCGTCGTCGACGACGATGCCGAGCACCAGGATCAAGGCGAACAGCACCAGCGAGTTCACGGTGTGGCCCGCGAGATCGAGCATCACGAAGGTGGCCAGGAAGGCGACCGGGATTCCGGCCGCCACCATCAGTCCGGCGCGGCGGCCGATGAAGATCGCAATCGAGCCGACGACGAGGAACAGCCCGAGCAGCAGGTTGCTGTAAAGACCTTGGAGACGGCTCCTGATCTCGATCGACGCATCGTCGACCAGCTTCATCGAGATCCCGGCCGGGGCGCGTCGTTGGAAGTCGGCGACGATCTCTTGGATGCGATCGACCAGGGCCAGGGTGTGGCTGTACTTGTCCTTGGTCACCACCAAGTTGACGCTGGGCCGGCCGTCCAGGCGGGCCAGGGACCGCCGGTCCTCGAAAGTGTCGGTGACCCGGCCAATGTCGCGCACGTAGACGTACCCGCTCTGATCCTCGACCAGAATCGTGTCGCGAATCTGATCGAGATTCTGGTACTCGGCTTCGGTGCGCACGGTGAACGCACCACGTTCCATCCTGATCGAGCCGCCAGGCAGGTTGAGGTTGCGCCGCTGGAGGGCGGCGGCAACGTCACGGAGCGACAGGCCATAGGAGCTCAGGCGGTGCGGGTCGACCTCGACCCAGATCTCGCGCTCCCTGAGGCCGGCGACCCGAACCTCGGCGACGCCATTCAGACTCTTGAGCTCGTGCTCGAGATCCTCGGCGAACTCCCTGAGCTCGTGCTCGGGAGCGGTGCCCAGAATCGCCACCGTGGCGGTCGAGAACGGCGGCCGCACCTCGCGGACGATCGGCACCTCGGCCTCGTCTGGAAAGCGCTCGACCTGTTGGACGCGGTTCTGGACCTCGGTCATCTTCTCGAAGATCTGGTCGGTGTCGACGTTGAACTGGACGAAGATGTTCGAGATGCCTTCCGCGGAGCCCGAGCTCATGGTGTCGATGTCGTCGATCTTCGACAGCTCCTCCTCGATCGGAATCGTCAGCAGCTGCTCGATCTCCTTGGGCGACGACCCCGGCATGATCGTTGTGACACTGACCGCCGCCATCGAGGCATCGGGATAGAGGTCCTGGGGCATCGAGCGGTAGGCGAACACCCCGCCGACCACGATCAGGAGGACGATCAGATTGACCAGGACCGGGTTCCTGACCGAGAGCGATGGCAGGCTCATCTCAGTCTCGTCTCATTGCAGAGAGATCTTCGGCGGACTGCTCTTGACGGATCGTCCCGGGCCGCATCGCGCGGTCAGTCGAGGGCCCATCAGTCGAAGGCCAGTCGCGGCGGCTCGGAGTGCGATCGCCGGACCCGGATCGCGGCGCCATCGGACACCGCTGCCTGGCCGAGGATGATGCACTCGAGCGACAGTTCGGCGGAATCTGTCTCGGCGCCTCCGCCCCCCGAGCCAGCACCGACCACCGCGAGCGAGCCGGTCTGGGCGAGGATCTCGACGTCGCGCCGCACCGCCCGGCCGTCGACCGCGACGAAGATATAGCTCTTCGCGCCATCGCGCAGGATCGCCGCCTCGGGGATCAGCAGAACTCGCTCGAGCTTCTGCCGGACCACCCGCGCCTTCCCGGACATGCCCGGGAGCAGGACGCTCTGCGGGTCGTTGGTGAGCTCGAGCTCGACCCGGAAGGTCCTCGTCCGATCGTTGCCCGCGGGTGAAATCGCCCGCACCTTGGCGGCGAAAGACCGGTCGGGGTGGGCGTCGACTCGCAGGACGATCGACGCGCCGGGCCGGATGCCAGGGACGTCCCGCTCGGCGACCGAGAACACGCTAGTTCTGCTCGCGTTGCGGGTCACCCGATCCGACCGAGCGGTAGCTTACCCGCAATTCCCGACCGCCGGCCCCGCAGCGATCCAGCTCCTCGA
>JAQBHE010000097.1:0-7819 GCA_032128015.1 Holophagae bacterium | reverse complement strand
CGATGCCGAAGTCGAGCAGCTTGACCACGCCTTCGGTGGTCACTAGGACATTGCTCGGTTTGAGATCCCGGTGCACGACCAGGTTCTGGTGTGCGTACTGAACTGCGGCACAAACGTCCAAGAACAACCGCAGCCGCGCTTCGGTGTCGAGACAGTTGCGGTCGCAATAGCTTAGAAGTGGCAGCCCCTCGACGTACTCCATGACGAAGTAGGGCTCGCCGTCCGCGGTGGCGCCGCCGTCGAGTAATCGTGAGATGTTCGGGTGCGTCAGCGCGGCGAGAATCTGGCGCTCTTGTAGGAAACGCTGCAGGACTTCGCGGCTCTTCCGCCCCTGCCGAATGACCTTGAGCGCGACCCGCTGACGGAACTGTGCATCGTCGCGCTCGGCGAGATGAACCGACCCCATGCCGCCTCGACCGATGGTGCGGACCAGCCGGTAGGGCCCGATGCGTCTGCCCTGGTCTTGGCCCCGTTCGGCGATCACCCGGGTTGGCTCGCCGCTGGTAGTAACGGGCGCCACCGCTGGCCCCTCGAGGAAAGTACTGGTGCCGTCGTAGTCGTCGAAGGCCTCGAGCCGCGACTCGACCTCCAGGCATAACTCGGCATCCTCGCCACATTCACGCTCGAGGAAGAGGCTCCTCTCGGAGCTGGGCAGTTCGAGGGCGGCGTCGAGCAGGTTATTGACCCGCGCGCTGCGATCCGAGGTCATGGTCCTTGATCGTGGCGCGAACGCGCCAGTTCAGCCTTTGGGTAGCAACAGAGTTTGATGATGGTCACGATTCTGGCATGGAATCGTCGATCAGACGCGTACTCTCGATTGATGATTCTCTCGGCGGCTACGCGATCCACTCGCTCCTCGGTGCGTGCGGAATGGGGAGGTCCATCGCGGCGCCGAGCGGTTCCGCATCGGATGTCTCCACTCTACCGACTGACACGCGGCGCGGCTGCGGGAACAGCCGGCGGAGGATCGCGGAGACCCGGAAGACACTTCGCCTACGAGGCGAAGACCGGCGGACGACGGTCCTTCCAGGGGCGGGCTTCCTCGATCTCGTAGGCGAGCTCGAGGAGCAGGCGCTCCCGGCCTTGCGCCGCCGCGAACTGCACCCCGACCGGAAGGCCGTCGGCGGTCCAGTGCAGCGGCATCGACATCGCCGGGGTGCCGGCCGCGTTGTGCAACGGCGTGTAGCCGACGACGTCGAGGACCCGCGGCAACACAGTCGCGAAGTCGGCGGTGGGGGAGTGGTCGCCGATCAAGAAAGGCGGCGTGCGTAGCGTCGGCGACAGAATCACGTCGTACTCCTGGAGCACGGCGTCGAGCTTGCGGTTGGTCTCGCCGAACACATTCATGGCGGTGAGCACGCACTGCTCGACGCCGCGGCTCTTCGCCAGCTCGGCGAGGCCGAGGGTCCACGGTTCGAGGAAGTCCTCGGCGTGGGCGTCGGCGCCGAGCTGCTCGGCGACCTGCTTCTCCAGCTCGACCGCGCTGGTCGCCCACAGGCCGATGAACGCGTCGATGAACGTAGGGCCATCGACCGGCAGGTCGATCGGCACCACCTCGTGACCGAGCTCCTCGCACAGCCGGCCGGCGGCGAGCGCCCCAGTCTCGACCTCGGGCTCCGGGGCCTTGCCCGCGAGCGAGGTCAACAACAGCGCGATGCGCCGGCGCTCGGACGACGGCGATGCCACCATACCGACCGGCAAGAGCACAGGGTTGTCGGTCCGTTCGACAGCGGCGAGGAACGCGGCGGTATCGCGCACCGTGCGGCTCAGGCACAGGTTCGACGAAATGGCCAGCATCGCCATGTTGCCCTCGGCGAGGTTGCCGGCCTCGCGGGCGCGCGTCGGCTTGAGCCCGAACACGCCGCAGTGGGAGGCGGGAATGCGGATCGAGCCCCCGCCGTCGTTGCCGTGCGCCAGCGGAACGATTCCGGCGGCCAGCGCCGCGCCGGTACCGCCGCTCGAGCCACCCGTGGTCCGCTCCAGGTTCCAGGGGTTGCGCGAGGCGCCGTGGAGGATCGGCTCGGTGCTGTCGATGAGACCGAACTCGGGACTGTTGGTGAGACCGGTGATGATCATCCCGGCGCGCTCCATGGCGTCGACCAACGGGTGGTTGTGGTCGTCGACCGGCTTGCCGGAGAGCTCGATGGCGCGAGCGATCATCCGCGAGCCGGAGGTGACGCGTGCGTCTCTGTAGGCGATCAAGTTCTTGAGCAGGACCGGAACCCCGGAGAGCGGTCCGTCGCCGAGGTTGGTGGCGGCCCGTCGGCGCGCGATCTCGACATCGAACAGGTCCGGCAGCACCGCGTGGATCCGCGGGTTGACCGCGTCGATGCGACGCAGTGTGTCCTCGACCAGCTCGAGTGGTGTGACCTCGCCCCGGCGGACCAGCTCGGCCAGGCCCATCGCGTCGTAGCCGACCAGCTCGCTGACCGCGGCGGCCGCAGCCTGGTCGGCGCCGGGACGGCCGCAGGCGGCGAGCCAGGCGATCCCGGATCCGGTGAGAGTGAACGCGCTGGCGAGTTGAAGGAACTCCCTCCGGTTCTTTTTCATCGACTGGCCTCCTGGAAACGGGAGAGGAGAGTCTAGCGTTTTCGCGAGCCCTGGATTTCGACCGTTCTAGCTTGGCCAGGGGCCTGTCGCCGTCTGCGGCTGCTTGGCCGCGCGGTGGCACACGTCACAATCGTGGTAGGAGACACCGCGCCTCGGCCAACTCGCTCCTGAGCGGTGACACCACGATCCCGGTAAACTCGGCGTCAATAAGGAGAACTCGATCATGGGCGAGCCGAGCCGGAACGGGAGCCGAGGGCTTGCGTGTGCCAACGAGGCACCAATTCCCCATTGCCTGGGCGAAGACGAAGCGCCTCGATGGCCCTGGAAGAGAACCGCGAGGCGTCCCTGGATAAGGAGAATCCTGGTGAACACGACCACTCGACGAGTCCAGCCGGGAATCGCACTGCCGACGATGGCACTGGCCGCGATCGTACTGATGCTGGCGCTGGCCTGCCCGTCACTCGGGCAGGTGCGAATCCTCCAGACCAACTCCCGCGGCGGGAGCCTTCACCTCATCGACCCCGCGACCCAGCAAGTCGTCGGCGAGATCGACGGCGTTCCGGTCAATCACGGGGTCGCGGCGTCGGCCGACGGCAGGCGCATCTACGTGAGCAGCGAAGCGAAGATCGCCGTCATGGTCATCGACACCGCGTCGATGGCGATCATCCGCACGATCCCGGTCTCCGCTCGGCCGAACAACATCGCGCTGGCGCCGGACGGCCAAAAGCTGTACGTGGGCATCATCGCTCCTCCGGGCGCCATCGACGTCATCGACACCCAGCGACTCGAGAACACGAAGACGATCCGCCATCCGGGAGGCATCCACAACGTCTATCTGACGCCCGACGGCAAGCACGTCGTCGCGGGATCGATCGCGGGGTCGCGCCTCACCGTCTACGACGCGCGCACCGACGAGGAGGTCTGGGCCTGGGAAGGCCATCCCATCCGACCGGTCGCGATCAGCGCGAAGCCCGACGGCTCGACGGACAAGCTCTATGTGCAGATCTCGTCGCACCACGGCTTCGTGGTCCTCGACTTCGACACCCGGAGTGAAGTCGCACGGGTGACCCTGCCGGACGTCCCCGAGGCGGAGCGCTACGCCGGTGACGCGAGCGCGGTCCTCGGCCGCTACAACGGCGCGCCCTCCCACGGGATCGGGGTCTCGCCGGACGGGCGAACTGTCTGGGCGACCAGCCGGATGAACAGCCGTGTCTACGTCTACTCCAGGTATCCGGAGCTGAAGCTGATGGCCAGCGTTCGGGTGGGCACGGACCCCGACTGGGTGACGTTCACACCGGACGGCAAGTTCGCGTACATCGCCAATGCCGTTTCGAACACGGTGACGGCGATCGACACGAACACCTTCGAGGCGGTCGCGACGATTCCGGTCGGCGAGGCGCCGAAGCGCAACACCTGGGTCCTGCTCCCGAACCCGTCCGCCAACGCGCACGACTGAGCGGGAGCCGCGCGTCGCCCGAAGCGATGACCTTGCGTCGATGGGCTCGTGCATGCGTCCTGGGCGCGCTCGCTTTCTCCGCGTGCGTGGGCGGTCGGGCGACGCCGGTAGGAGTGGCGGCTGGTTCGCGAAGTCTCGACGGGGCCGCCATCCTGGAGCGGACCTGCGCGACGTGCCACGACCTGGGAGGCCTGACCGCGTACTCCGACTACTGGGGCGAGCCGGAATGGCGCTCCATGGTGGAGACGATGATCGGCTACGGCGCACGGCTGACCCCCCGAGGAGGTCTCGGCGCTCAGCCGTTACCTGGCGGTGGAGTACGGGACCGCAGCCGGCCCGTAGAATCAGGGAAGTGAAAGCTCCTCCTGTTCTCCTCGTCTTGGCGCTGGCGTCGGCCGGCGCAGCTGCCGCCCAGGTCGACCAGGAGCTGGCCGCCGCCTATTTCGCCGAGGCTCGCGCCCTCTGCGAGCGCGAGGCCGGCAGGGTCTGGGGCGTCTCGCTTTGCGGACCCATGGTGTTCGCGGACGCGGCGACCGGCACCGTTGCCACCAGCCAACCGGCCCCCAGCGCCGAACGTCCGCGCTCGTTCGGCTACGCGAACAGCGCCCAGCGCTGGGGAGACGAGCGCTGGTCGACCTATGTCTGGTCCATGCTGCCGAACGAACCTGAGCCTCGCGCCCGGCTTCTGCTGCACGAGCTGTTTCACCGGGTTCAACCGGAGCTCGGACTGATGACCGAGAACCGCGACAACTCACACTTGGACACCCTCGACGGACGTCTCTGGCTGCGGCTCGAGTGGCGGGCGCTGGCACGCGCTCTGAGAACGTCTGGCGATCAGCGCGCGTTGGCGCTGGCCGACGCGCTCGCTTTCCGGTCGCAGCGTCGCAGCCTTTTTCCCGAGGCGGCAGCCAACGAGCAGGTCGACGAGATCCGCGAGGGGCTGGCGCAGTACACCGGGACCGTGGCGGCCGCACCGGACGCGCGTTCGGCTCTGGCCGACGCCGTCGCGCAGCTGCAAGCGGCCGAGGACCAGCCCACCTTCGTGCGCACCTTCGCCTACACGTCGGGCGTCGCTCTTGGTGTGCTGCTCGACGCCTACGCGCCTGGGTGGCCGCGCACGATCAAGGCGTCCGACGACCTGGGTGAGGTGCTGCGAGCTGCTGCGGATCTCGAGCCGACGGCCGACCCCGAGCAGGCCGCGCGCAGCTACGGATTCGCCGACCTGCGTGCGGTCGAGGAGCGCCGCCGTCGCGAGCATCAGAAGCGCGTCGACGAGCTGCGCCGACTGCTGGTCGACGGTCCGGTCCTGATCGTGCCGCGGGGTGTCGAAGCCAGCTTCGTGACCACCGGCTCGACCGCGATTCCCGGG
This sequence comes from Holophagae bacterium, assembly GCA_032128015.1. Lineage (GTDB taxonomy): Bacteria > Acidobacteriota > Thermoanaerobaculia > Multivoradales > Multivoraceae > JAQBHE01. The sequence continues at coordinate 2,444 of JAQBHE010000097.1, read as the reverse complement.
GCCGGCACCACGCTCGCGAGCTATCGTACCCACGGTGTCTGGGGGCACCTCGAAGCGGAGATCGCGCTCATGTCGCCCGACGGCGAGACTTTCCGGGTGCCAGCTCCTCCGCGTCTCGATGGGTCCGAGCTCACAGGCAAGGGCTGGACGGCGAGCCTTGCCGCCGGCTGGCGGGTGCGACCCGGTGAGCGCGCCGGCGACTTCGAGGTCGTTCGGGTCGACGGGTGAGCCGGCGGCCGACGAGGTGCTCGCAGGTTAGCCGTGGGCGGCGTCGATCTGGTCGAGGTAGAAGACATTGCCGTCGGGGTCCGCGAACAGTGCCATGAAACCACCCCAGGGCTGCTTTTGGGGTGCCATGGTGAAGTGCACTCCTTTCGCTGCCAGCTGTTGATGGGACCCGACCAGGTCGCCGACGGAGAAGCCGATCCCGGTGTGGCGCCCGACCAGCTTGCGCTGCCCTTCGTCGTTCGAATCGATGCGCGCCACCCCGAGTCGGATGGGGCCAGCGGAGAACGAGGCGTAGCCGAACGCCGCGTCGGCGAACTGCTGCTCGAGGCCGAGCACCTCGCCGTAGAATTTGACCGCGGCGGCGAAGTCGGCGACGCTGACGTTTACGTAGGCGATATCCATGTCTGCCATGAGTGCTCCTGTCGGGTCGTTGGTCTGTTGCGAGAAACTCTCAGCCGTGCTTGTCGGCCTGCCAGCCGCGTGGCGCAAGCGCCCGTGAAGCGAAACCCTGCGGTTCGGCCTCGAGCTCGGTGGCGAGAGTGTCGTTCCATCGGTTGAGATAGCCGAACAGGCTGATGATTGCAGATCGACGATCGCGATCGTACCTTCTCGGTCCTCGTCGTGTGCAAGAGCTCGGTTGGCGGCGCCGGAATGCGACGCGGGCGTCAACGCGGTTTGTGAGCGATCGCGTACTTGGTGATCTCGGGGATCATCACGCCGCTCTCGAGATCCTCGAAACCGGCATCGCGAAGCCAGGCCTCGAGCTCCGGCGCATTGAAGGAGACCGGATCGGACCGCAAGGTCAGGTAGTACAGGAAGAAGCCGGCCGCGGAGAACGGACCACAGCGGTCGTCCTGGAGCATGAAGTCGTGGACGATCAGGCGGCCGCCAGGCTTCAGCGCCTCGAAGCCTCGGCGCAGCAACTTCGATACTTCCCCCTCGCCGACGGCGCTGATCAGGTAGGACATCAGGACGGCATCCTGGTCGGGTGGCCAGTCGACCTCGAGCGCGTCGCCGGACACCAGCCGGATGCGGTCGGCCAGTTTCGCCTCGCCGACATATCGACGGGCAACCTCGGTGACGGTCGGGAAAACTATGATGGTCGCCGACATGTTCGGGTGCTGTTGGCACAGGACAATCGAATACGCCCCGCTGCCGCCGGCAACGTCGAGGATGGTGCCGACACCCGAGAAGTCGATGGTCTTTGCCATCAGCATCGCGGGGCCGAGCGAGCCGGCGTGCTGGGCGCGAGAGAAGGCGTCGGCCTCGATCGGGTCAGCGAGCCACCCGCTCATCGAAGTGTGAGCTAGGTTCGCGGTGTCGCCCCTGAGCCCGGCATCGAGCGCCATCATGTGGGGATAGAGCTGGCGGTCGATTTGAAAGCGGTAGTAGTCGCCGAAATAGGCCGGTTCACCGGGAACGAGATAGCGCGCCGCCGCCGGTGCGTTGACGTAGCCGCCGCCCGCGCGCCCGACGAGCCCGATCGAGGCGAGTGTGGCGAGCAACGTCGCGATCCGGTTGGGGGCCGACCCTACCCGCTGAGCGAGCGCCTCGGCGTCCATCGGTCCGTGCGACAGGTGCCCAAAGAGCTCGAGGTTGAGGGCCGCGAACAGGGCTTTGGATGCGAAGAATCCATAGGCGACCTTGGAAATGTCGCGCACATCGGACAAAAGCTCGGTCATGGTCTCTCCTCGGGACTCATCCGGTTCTGAATGGGCGATCTCTTGGATACGAGCGAACCAGACGGCAGTTCTCGCAGCGGAGGCACGGCGAGATATCCTGACCTCTTTGTGGGTCCAGAATCTCGTTCGCTCCAAGTCCAAGATCGAAGTGCGCCGTGGCAGAGAACTTGAAGGCTCACGCCGACGCACGTCCCGACGTCCCGGCCCTCGTCGACGAGCGCGGTGAGACCAGCTGGGCTCGGCTCGACGAGCGCGTCAACCGGCTGATCCACGTTCTCCGGCGCGCCGGCCTCGAGGCCGGCTCGACGGTGGCGATCTTGTCGGGGAATACGCGCGAGTACTTCGAGGTCTTTTGTGCTTGCGCACATGCTTCGCTGATCGCGGTTCCCATCAACTGGCACTTCGCCGCCGAGGAAGTGACCTATGTGCTCGAGAACTCGGACGCCGCGGCTCTCCTGGCCAGCGAGCAGTTCGGCGAGCTGGCAGCCGAAGCGGCCGCGGGTCTGCGCCTCGGGCTTCGAGCGGTCTTCGGCG
>JAQBHE010000096.1:0-7043 GCA_032128015.1 Holophagae bacterium | reverse complement strand
AGTGATCTCGGGGACAGTGAGCTCACGACCGCAGAGACCCCGCAGCCGGTGGCCGCGGCCGGTTCCTAGGCTGCGGATTTGCGCGCGGTAGCCCCTCGGCCGGCTGACGCAGCGCCGGGTTCTCCGGCCGAGGTCCTGGTCGTCGAGTTGGCGGATCCGGTACCGGGTCCGGGAGAAGTGCTGATCGGCGTTCGAGCCACTGCGCTCAACCAGGCGGATCTGCTGCAGATGCGCGGCCTGTACCCGCCGCCCGCGGGCGAGAGCCCGACTCCTGGTCTCGAATGCGCCGGCGAGGTCGTAGCCTGCGGCGTGGAGGTGGAGCGCTTCGCGGTCGGCGATCGGGTGATGGCGCTGCTGGCGGGCGGCGGTCACGCGACTCGGGCGGTGGCGCCGGAGAGCCAAGTGATGGCGATTCCCGGTGCGCTTTCTTGGACTGAAGCTGCGGCGGTGCCCGAGGCCGGTCTCACCAGCTGGACCAACCTGGTGTTCGAGGGTCGGCTCCAGCGTGGCGAGACCGTGCTGATCAGCGGCGCGACATCGGGAGTCGGCACCTTCGCGATCCAACTCGCGCGATCCATTGGCGCCCGGGTCTTGGTCGCCGGCCGCGACCGCGAGCGGCTCGAGGCCCTGCGCGACCGCGACTTCGGGGTCACTGGAATCGTGGTTCTGGGCGATGACCTTGTTGCGCAAGTGAGTCGCGAGACCGCCGGAGTCGGGGTCGACCTGGTGCTGGATCTGGTGGGTGGCGAGCACTTTCCGCGTCATCTCGCGTGCTTGAAAACCCGCGGTCGGCTGGTGCTCGTGGGCTTGATGGCAGGGGCGGCGGCTGCCGTCGACCTGGGGACGATCCTGCGGCGGCGGTTGGTGGTCCGAGGATCGGTGCTACGCAGTCGTAGCCGCGGTGAGAAGGCCGGCCTGGTAGCCGGCTTCGTCGTCGCCGCCGGCGCCGCTCTGGCCGACGGCTCGATCCGACCGGTGGTCGACCGGGTCCTGCCGTTTGACGATATCGCTCGCGGCTATCGCGAGATGGCGGCCGGCGGGCTGCTCGGCAAGATCGTCCTCGAGGTCGGTGGGTGAGTGCCTACGGGTAGTCAGTGTGCACAGTGACTGGGGCGACGCGGTGACGGTGGTGCTGCTGAAGCTCGGGGGGAGCTTGCTCACCGACAAGAGCCAACCCGAGACCGTGCGCCAGCAAGATCTTGATCGCCTGGCGCGCGAAGTGGCGAAGGGCTTGACGGCGTCAAGAACCGCGGTGCTGCTCGCCCACGGCAGCGGCTCCTTCGGACACGTCGCCGCGGCAGGCTCGGCGCTCGACCGCCGCGGTGGTCCAACGGATGCCGACGGCTCTTCGAGCGAGGCCGGCTCTTCGAGCGAGGCCGCTCGCGAGTTTCGACGAGTGGTGTCGCGCACCCAGGACGCCGCGGCGCGGCTTCACCGCCGGGTCCTTGCCGCCTTGCTGGAGGCCGGGGTCGACGCGTTCTCGCTCGCGCCGTCGAGCTTCGCCACCGCCCAGGCCGGAGCGCTGCGAATCGAGACCGCCGACCCGGCGCTGCTGGCCTGCGATCGCGGATGGCTGCCGGTGACCTACGGCGACGTCGTGTTGGACCGCGCCGGCGGCGCCGTCATCGCCTCGACAGAGGAGGTGCTCGTTCATTTGGCTCGCGCGTTTCAGGAGCGCGGCCGGAAGATCGTCCGGTGTCTATGGCTGGGCACCACCGCTGGCATCCTCGACCCCGCCGGTCGGACCGTGGCCCGGGTGACCGACTCCAACCTCGAGCAGGTGCGCGTCTGGGTCGGCGACTCCGCCGGAGTCGATGTCACGGGCGGCATGCGCTTGCGGCTTCAGGCGGCCTGCCGACTGGCGGCGCTGGGGATCGAGTCGCAGATCCTCGACGGCACCGTCGAAGGACTGCTGGAACGGGCGCTCGAGGGGGAGACGGATCTCCCGGGGACGCGGTTCTCGGTGGCGCCGGCGTGGGAGCCTGTTCGCGTATTCGAGGCAGGCTGAGCTCAGCCGGAGCGCGTCGGCGCGAGCGCGCGGTCGAGGTCGGCCCAGAGGTCCTCGAGATCCTCGATTCCGACCGACAGTCGCAGCAGGTCGTCGGGAACCGGTGTCCCGACGCCCTCGATACTTGCGCGGTGCTCGATCAGGCTCTCAACGCCGCCGAGCGAAGTCGCGCGCACGATCACCCGTAGGCGCGCGGCGACCGCCATCGCCGCGGCTTGCCCGCCACGGACCCGAAACGACAGCACGCCTCCGAAGCCGCCGGCCATCTGGCGGCAAGCGATGTCGTGTCCCGGGTGCGACTCGAGGCCTGGGTAGAAGACCGCGGTCACCGCCGGGTCGCGCAGCATGCGCAAGGCGAGCGCCAGCGCCGAGTCACTGCTGCGGGCGACTCTCAGGAACAGGGTGCGCAGACCGCGCAGCAGCAGCCAGGCTTCGAACGGTCCCAAGATGCCGCCGCGAAAGGACCTCGCGGCGGCGATTCGTTCCCACAGCTCGTCGCGCCGGGCGGTCACCAGGGCTCCGGCCACCACGTCGGAGTGGCCGTTCAGCGCCTTGGTCGCCGAGTGGAGCACCAGGTCGGCGCCGAGGCGAAGCGGCTGGGTGAGAACCGGGGTCGCCAGGGTGTTGTCGACCGCGACCACCGCCCCGGCACGATGGGCGAGTCGGCAGGCCTCGGAGATGTCGGTGATCTCGCAGGTTGGGTTCGCCGGTGTCTCGAGCCAAACCAGCGAAGTCGGGCTCGCTAGTGCCAGCGACAGCGCTTCCAGATCGCCCGCGGGCACCGCCACGGCGGCGATCCGGCGCTCACCGGTCGCCTGGTCGAGCCAGCGCCGCAACGCCCAGTACATGCGATCCGGGGCGACGATCCGCGAACCGTGCGGCAAGGCGTCGATGAGCGCCGCGGCCGCGGCCATTCCTGAGCCGAACAGCAGCGCCTCGACGCCGCCCTCGAGCTGGGCGAGAAGGCGCTCGGTGGGGCGGCCCGTGGGGTTTTGGTCGCGCCCATACGCGACACCTCGAGGATAGTCGCCGTCGGCAGCGCGCTCGTAGGTGACCGCCGGGTGAATGGGGGGCACCAGGCCACCATACTGGGGCTCGACACCACCGCCGCGGGCCGCCAGGGTGCAGGGATGGAGATCGGCTTCGATGTCGGCCGGGCTCTCGGTCTTCATTCGCAGGAGTATAGGCTGGCGCCGAGCAGCCTCGAGGCCGGCATTGCGATCGGCAGCGAGGTCGAAGGCGAAGACCGCCGGCGGCCAGCGGGCCGCGCCGGGGTCCAACCTCCGCAGCTCGATTGGCGATGCTAAAGCTCTGAGGGTCAAGGACTTGGGTGGTCTTCCGATGTCCGCACAAGAAACGGTGCAGAGCGGGCCGAAGTGCTTGAGAACAGAGGACCTTGGCTGTTTCCGGAGACCGCTTATCCGCAGGGTTTTCCGCAGGATCTGCGGAAAGCTCGACGCCGGTTCACGAGATCGAAGAGATCTGCAAGTTTTCGGAGCTAGTTGGGTCGATCCATGACCGCTGCGTCCCGGACCCTCGCGACGTGGATCGATCGGCTGGTGGGCGGCCCCGATCGGCCGCTCTCAGCGGCTGCTGCGGTGGTCTCGGTTGCCGGAGTCACCCGATTCGCAAGTTCAGCGTCCCTCCGATCTGGGCCCACCGATTGCCCCATCGATCGGCGCTTCGATCTCGCGTCCCTGACCAAGCCGTTCGTTGCGACTTTGGCTCTGGCGCTCGACCAGAACGATCGGCTGCCGTTGTCGACGCCGATTGCCGAAGCGCTGCCCGAGGCGGCCGCGGTCTGTCGACCGCAGGGAGTCCTCGGCGATCTGCTGCGCCACCGCTCCGGCCTGATCCCGTGGCTGCCGTTCTACGCGCTCGGTCGGCGGCCTGGGCGCGCCCTTCTCAGGGCCTTCGAGCCCGATCACTGGCGAGCTAGGGTGGGCACCTACAGCGATCTCGGCTACATCCTGTGGCGGCTGGCTGCGGAACGGTGTTGTGGCGAGTCTCTCGAGGAGATGCTCCGGAACGCGGTGCTGTCGCCCCTCGCGTTGACCGGTGTCGAGACCGGCCCGGGCTCGCGACCGGACGTGGTTCGCTGTCGCCTGGACACCTTGCGCGAGGTCGAGCTGGCTGCCGACCTCGGTTACGAGATCGCACTCCGGGGCGCCCCGAAGCGGGGCCGACCGCAGGACGGCAACGCACGTTTCCTGGGAGGCCTGCCGGGTCACGCCGGTCTGTTCGGCAGCGCCCGAGCGGTCGCCGCTCTGGGTTGCGAGTGGTTGGCGCCGACGCGAGTGCTCGATCCCGTGACGGTTCGGCGGGCACTCGCAGGCGCCGGCCCCTACGCCCTTGGTTTCGCCCGTCGGCGGGTCCGTGGAGCTGCCGGATCCGCTCTCGGCCCTGCGGCGTTCGGTCACATCGGTTTCACCGGCGGTAGTCTTTGGATCGACCCCGACGCGCGCCTGGTGGCGGTGCTCTTGGGTCACCGCTGGCACGCCGGCTGCAACCTGGCGCCGGTTCGCCGCCGCTTTCACCGTCTGGCGGTGACGCTGGCCCGCGCGGGTTGAGCTAGATGTCTTGAACCCCCCAACCTGACTTCACAGATCAGGTTCTCGCTGGCGGGGTTCGAGACTCTCAACGGGCTCCCAGCAGCCCGCCTTGCTGGGAGGGCGAACGCCCGGAGCCCGCTCGATCTCTCAGCGGCCGCGCTCGCCGAACAGGCGATGTGGCCGGAGCGTCGAGCGGGACGCCGGGTCGCCGGTCGCTTCGAGAATGACTCGGACCGCTTCGGCCGGATTGTCGGTGACGGTCCAGCGCGCGCGATCGCTCGCGCCGATGGTTCCGGCGTCGACCATCCGGTCGACGAAACCGAGCAGCGGTTGCCAGAACTCGTGGCCCATCAGCACCAGCGGGAAACGGTCGATCTTCTCGGTCTGGATCAGGGTCGAGGTCTCGAAGACCTCGTCGAGGGTGCCGAATCCGCCGGGCAGAACCACGAAGCCTTGGGAGTACTTCACCAGCATCACCTTGCGCACGAAGAAGTAGCGGAAGCGGAACCAGACGTCCAGGTAGGGGTTCGGGAGCTCCTCGTGCGACAGCTCGATCGCGCAGCCCACCGATCGTCCGCCCGCCTCGCGTGCGCCTCGGTTCGCCGCCTCCATGATTCCCGGTCCGCCGCCGGTCATCACGGTGAAGCCGCTGCGCGCGAGCTCGCCGCCCAACTGGCGCGCAAGCTGGTAGTAGGGGTGGTGTTCCGGGAAGCGCGCCGAGCCGAAAACGGTGATGCAGGGACCGACGAAGTGCAGGGCGCGGAAGGCGCGGACGAACTCCCAGAAAATCCGCAAGGCGCGCCGCAGCTCGTCGCGGCGGCTGTTGGGTCCCGCGAGGAATGGCTTCTCGTCAGGCTGCCGGAGCCCACGCGTGACGCTCATCGGTCGAGTGTAGTGACCGGACATCGGGGCCGCAATGATGACGGAGTGATCGAAGACCCATCGATTGGTCGCGTCGCGAGCGATCCGCGGACTGCTCCGCGTCTCTCTACAGATCGTTCCCTTTGGCCAGAGCGGCACGCTCAGGAAGTCGCGTCCCGATGAACCATTCCGTTCCAAGTACGATCCGCGAGCTGCCGTGCGACGAGCGGCCGCGCGAGCGGCTGCTCAGCCACGGTGCCTCGACCCTCGGTGACGCCGAGCTGGTGGCGGTGCTGCTGGGCACCGGCTACCGGGGCGCTTCGGCTCTGGTGGTCGCGCGCGAGCTGCTGGATCGCTGCGGCGGCCTTCCGGGCTTGGCGCTGACCGGACCGACAGCGCTGCGCCGCCGCGGCCTCGGTGACGCCAAGTGTGCCGCCCTTCTGGCGGCGGTCGAGATCGCGACCCGGCTGATGCGTTCCGAGCTTCCCCAACGCCAAGCGCTGGATCGGCCCGAGGCGGCGTCGCGATACCTCGCGCTGCGCTACGCCCGCCGAGATCAGGAGGTGATGGGAGCGCTCTACCTCGACACCCGCCAGCGCCTGATCCACGAGCAGGAGCTGTTTCGCGGCACCATCGACCGTGCGGCTGTGGAGCCGAGGGTGGTGCTCAAGGAGGGACTCCTGGTGGGGGCCGCCGGGGTCCTCTTGTTCCACACCCACCCGAGCGGCGATCCGACACCCAGTGTCGAGGACCTGGCGTTCACTCGTCGCCTCGACGAAGCCGCTCGAGTCGTCGGCTTGCGTTTGGTCGATCACTTGATCGTGGGCTCGACCAGCCGCTGGGTCTCGCTGCGTCAACGCGGTGCGTGGTAGCTTTGCGCGCGTGGAGGGCGAGCGCCGGCTTTATCACCTGGAGTGCCCGAGCGGTCTGGCCGGCGACATGTTCCTCGGCGCCTGCCTCGACCTCGGGATGCCGCTCGAGGTGCTTGCGACGACCGTAGCCGAACTAGGTCTTGCTGGCATCGGGCTCGAATCTCGCCGTGCCTCTCGGGGTGGAATCGGCGGGGTTCGCTTCCGAGTCACCAGCGGTGGTCGGCCCATCGAAGGACCGGATCCCGAGGAAGTAGCCGAGGGCGGCACCGATGATGGCAGCGACGATCCGGCGGCGACACCGCCCCCGGCCTGCCCGACGCCGTTCGCCCGCGACTTCGCGGGCATCCGTGGCCTGCTCGCCCGGAGCGCGCTGCGCGCTCCGATTCGCGAACGTGCACTCGAGCTGTTCACTCGGCTCGCCGAGGTCGAGGGCAGGATCCACGGGGTGTCGATCGAACGGGTCCATTTCCACGAGGTCGGCGCCATCGACTCGATCGTCGACCTGGTCGGTGCTTGCGCCGCTGTCGAGTACTTGCGCCCCCAGCGCCTCACCTGTGGAACCGTGGTCGTCGGCTCGGGCACCACCCGCACCGAGCACGGCGTGTTGCCGATTCCCGCGCCCGCGACCGCCGCACTGCTCGAAGGAGTGCCCACGATCGGCGGCGGAGAAGGCGAGCTGCTGACTCCGACCGGAGCGTTGATCTTGCGTGCCTTCTGCGACGGCTTCGGAGCGCAGCCGGCGATGGTGGC
>JAQBHE010000095.1:0-3488 GCA_032128015.1 Holophagae bacterium | reverse complement strand
CCGCGGGCGGTGTTCGTGCCCCATCCGATTCAAGATCGCACCGACGCCGAGATCCAGACGATCGCCGACGAGGCGGCGGCTGCGATCGAGGCGGCGCTGCGAAACTGAATCGGATTCTGCGCGCGCGCCGGAACCCTCGCGACGCCGGCCAAAGGCTCGACAATGAGGGTCGGTCTCGACACCCAGGGGATCCTCTCCGGCCGTCACAGTAGCGGCTCTTACTTTCTGGAGCTGCTGCCCGAGCTGCTGCGGATCGCCGACGCCGACGATCGACTGGTGGTGTTCCGCACCGGTCCGGTGCCGGACAGCCAGCGCCGCAACGACCCCCTAGCCTGGCTGGCGCGCGACCCGCGACTGGGCCAGATGCGAGCTCCGTTCCGCGGACGTCGAGCGCGGATGTGGCGCGCCCTCGGCGCCCCCGGAGTCGAGCGGCTGGCGCGGGCGCCGGGACTCGGCAGACCGCGGCTGTTGGACGTCTGCCATTCGCTGGTCGCCCCGCTGATGCCGTCGCGCGCCGCCCGCCGGTTGTTGACCGTGCATCGACTCGAGACCACCGCCGACGGCAAGCTGCCGCGAGCCCTCCAACGTTCCCTACTGCGGGCCCACCGGGTGATCGTGACCTCGCAGCGACTGCACGCAGAGCTCCGGCACCGGCTCGAGCAGGCACGCCCGCGACGCGCGGTCCCGGCCGCGCAACGTCTCTTGGTGATCCGGCCCGGCATCCACGAGCGCTACCGAGAGCCGCCGAAACAGTCGGAGCTCGAGGACCTCTGCGATCGCTACCCGTTTCTCGGCGAGTCGTACCTGCTCGCCGCTGGCGGCGCCGCCGAGCCCGAGTGGAGCGTGCCGTTCCTCGCCGAGGCCTGCCGTCTTGCGACCGCCAGCGACCCCACTCTCCCGCCCTTGGTCGTGCTCGCGCAACCCGGCGACTCCGCGGCGATCGCGTCCTACCTCCAGACCCACGACCTGGTCGGTCGGTTGCTACTGATCCAGGACCTCACCACCGGTAGCCTGCCCGCCCTCTACCGTGGCGCCGAGCTGGTGCTCTATCCCGGTCGCGACCTCGCGTTCGGGCAGTCGGTTGCCGACGCCGCCGCGAACGCCGTTCCCGCGGTGATCGGTCCGGCCTGCGGCGCTCTCGAGATGCTAGGCGCCGCGGCCACGGTCCCTGGCGACGAGACCGTGGGCGCCTGGTCGGCGGCGATTCTCGCGCTCCATCAGAACAACGAGCGCCGGCGCGCGCTCGGCGAACGGTCGCGCGAGCGCAGCGCAGCCGCGAGCTGGCGGCGGGTCGCTCAAGACCACTGGCAGCTCTACTCCGGCGTCGATCGCCTCGAGTGACCTGCGGCGGAATACCGCGCGAACTCAGGTGAAGTCGATCCGCCGCCGCTCGGGATCGGCCGCCGGCCGGTAGAGGATCACCACCCGGCCGATCGCGCCGACGACCTCGCACGCGATGCCGGCGGCAATCTCGGAGATCAACCCCACACGCTCGTCGCGATCCGGAGACAGCCGTACCTTGATCAGCTCGTGGTGGTCGAGGGCCGCCTCGATCTCGCGCCGAACCGCATCACCAAGACCGTTGCGACCGACTTCGACCACCGGCCTGAGCGGATGGGCGAGGGCGCGCAGCCAACGGCGATCGGCGCTGGAAAGCGCCCGCCGGGGCGGCGGGTTCGCGCGCCGAGGCGGCGCGTTCGCGCGCCGCGAAGGCGCGGTGGGCGCCCGTCGCCGTGGCGCCGGGGCGGGTCCGGCGGCACCTGCCGATACTCGGTTGGCTCGTGGCTTTCGCGGTGCGGCGCCTTTCGGACTCATGGCTCGGCTCCTTGGGGTTGGTGGGGCGTCGATACTCGCTTGACCGCCGCCGCGAGCGAATGGTACCTTCGCCGCCAATTCGAGAGCACCGCGGTCCCGGACCGACTCCCCAGGAGACCAGGACCACCGACCCGAAGACCTACTCGAGGAACCCGCCGACCCTCAAAGAGTCGGACCTAGCCTGGCACCGAGCGCTCGCAATCGCGGGCGCGTTTGGCCACAGCCCGGCTGGACCCGCAAGCAAGATCCGGAGCTCGCCCGAGCGTCGCTTCCCGAAGCCGTAGACGATAGCCACCCGCGAATCCTAGCCATCTCGCCACCACCTCCCTCGCGCACCTCGCGGAAGATCCTGAGCCTCGTGAGTTTCACGCCGCCGCTGTCGAACCGCCATCCTGCGCGGCTTCGGACTTCAGAACGATCCGGGACCCGAGGCCGATGACCACGGCGCAGGCGAGCCCGGAACAGATCGAGGACAACTCGGTCTACGACCCACTCGAGGGCCGCGCACCGCTGATCCTCGGCGGCCACGATTTCCACTCGATCACCGAGGCGGTGGCCGAGCCGCTCGAGCGCAAGACCCCCCTCGGATGGTGGCTATTCTTCCTGCCCTCGGTCGGCGTGCTCGGGCTGTTCGGGGTGTCGATCGGGTGGCTGATCTGGGAGGGCACCGGAATCTGGGGGCTCAACAACCCGGTGGGTTGGGGCTTCGCGATCGTCAACTTCGTGTTCTGGGTCGGGATCGGACACGCCGGCACCCTGATCTCGGCGATCCTGTTCTTGCTGCGCCAGAAGTGGCGGACCTCGATCAACCGCGCCGCCGAAGCGATGACGATCTTCGCGGTGATGTGTGCGTTGACGTTTCCTGGCATCCACGTCGGCCGGATCTGGGTCGCCTACTGGATGATGCCGATCCCCAACCAGATGCAAATGTGGCCGAACTTCCGCAGTCCGCTGATCTGGGATCTGTTCGCGGTCAGCATCTACGGTACGGTGTCGCTGCTGTTCTGGTACGTCGGCCTGATCCCTGATCTGGCGACCATCCGCGACCGCGCCAAGACCAAGATCCGGAAGCTGATCTACGGGATCTTCGCCCTGGGCTGGCGGGGATCGCACCGTCATTGGCTGCACTACGAGCGCGCCTACTTGATGCTCGCCGGATTGGCCACGCCGCTGGTTTTGTCGGTGCACTCGGTGGTGTCGATGGACTTTGCGGTCTCCCAGATCCCCGGCTGGCACACCACGATCTTTCCGCCGTACTTCGTCGCCGGCGCGATCTTCTCCGGGTTCGCGATGGTGATCACCTTGATGATCATCTCGCGCAAGGCGTTCGGGATGGAGAAGATCATCACCATGCGCCACCTCGAGAACATGGCGAAGATCATCCTGCTCACCGGCTCGATGGTCGGCTATGCCTACGCCATCGAGTTCTTCGTCGCCTGGTACAGCGGCAACCCCTACGAACAGTTCGTCTTCTTCAATCGCGCGTTCGGGCCCTACGGGTGGGCCTACGCGATCATGGTCAGTTGCAACGTGCTGTCGCAACAGATCTTCTGGTGGAAGAAGGCTCGCACCAGCATGCCGATCCTGTTCGTGGTCTCGATCTTCGTCAATATCGGTATGTGGTTCGAGCGCTTCGTCATCGTCGCCAGTTCACTCCATCGCGACTTCCTGCC
>JAQBHE010000094.1:0-9889 GCA_032128015.1 Holophagae bacterium | reverse complement strand
TCGACACCGCGAGCATCGACCACGGACCGACCAGCGACTTCCCGGTCCATCAGATCGTTGGCGCCGCGAATGTCGCCGGGCTCGAGAACGTGGCGAACCTCGAGCGCTTGCCGCCGACCGGCGCCTGGATCGTCGCCCTGCCGATGAAGATCGAGGGCGGCTCGGGTGGTCCGGTGCGGATCGTGGCTCTTCTGCCTCGGCCGCTGCCTCGGTAGCAGTAGCGATCGAGCGCGGTTGCTAGACTCGCGGCGCCTCACAACGCCGGGAGGGTCGCTCGATGTTGGAAGTTGGCGTGCGCGCGCTCAAGAACCGCCTCAGCGAGTATCTACGACGCGCCAGCGCCGGCGAGCGGATCGTGGTCACCGACCGTGGTCGGCCAGTTGCCGCGATCACTGGTGTCGAGGAAGGACCAGCGGTGCGGGCGGCCTGGGACCTGGTGCGGCTCGGTCACGCACGGTGGTCAGGCGGCAAGCCGGCCGGCTCCCCGAATCCGCCCGAGGTTGCGACCGGCGACCGAGCCCAGCTGTCGCTCGAGGCCGACTCGTGATCCTCTACGTCGACGGCGAGGGATTGCTGCGTCTGTTCGTGCGCTGGGACGGGTTTCTCGAGCTTCGAGAACGGGTCGAGGCGGCCGCAGTGGTGGCGACCTCGGTGATGTCGTACGCCGAGGTCGTGTCGGCCGCCGCGGCGCTCTACCGGCGCAGCGCGATCACCGCTCGCGAACAGAGCCTGCTCCGCTCCGAGCTTGACCGCGACTGGCCGCGTCTGCTCAAGCTCGAGGTCACCGAGACCGTGTGGCGGCGCGCCGCGGATCTGGCCGCGTCTTACGGCTTGTCGGCGCTCGACGGCGCCCATCTCGCGAGTTTCTTGATGCTGGTCAACGTCCAGCCGGCGGACGACACCTCTTTCTGGTCGCCCAGCGAGCGGATGCGGCTTGCGGCACAAGCGGCGCTGGCTGCCCAGCGGGGCAGCTGAGGGCCGCCCAGCGGGGCGGCTAGGAGCCAGCACCGCAGGAATCGTCTCGCCGTCTCATCCAAGGCGTCGAGATCCCTTTGCCGGCAGATCGGACCGGCACCGCCTTGTCCCCTCTGGGGGTAGCGGGCGCGACCGTGGGCGGCCGAGTGACGAGTTGTTGGGGCGTTCACCCCACTGCGGCGAATTGGTTGTTTTGTCGAGCGGCGCTGGCCGTATCTTCTCGTTCGGCCGCAGTCGGATCGCCGGCGGACTCGCTCGTTCGTCGGCCGCCCAAGGTCGGCCGCTACCCCCAGAGGAACCGGAAGCCTTCGACGGGAGGTTTCCCCATTCGCCCGATGTGTGGCGATCCCGCGAGCCGAGGCTAGCGGAGCTAGCGCGAGCCCCGGCGTCAGACGCCGAGTGCTTCGCCGACGCCGTAGGAGTGGAGCGCGCTGTGGAACTCGGCGACGTCGTGGCTGAGGACCATCAGGTCGTGCTTGTTGCCGTCGCGGTCCTTGACGTGGTTTTTGAGCAACGCTTCGGGGCGGAAGCCGAGGCTCTCGAAAACCGCGATCGCGCCGCTTTGATCGAGGGTCATCCGCGCCACCATCTTCTCGATGCCGAGCTCGAGCCCGGTGCGGAATGCCTGTTCGGTGAGCCGTCGACCGAGCCCCTGGCCGCGGCAATCCGAGCGCACCGCGACGCGCAGCTCGGCGACGTGCGGGCTCCAATCGAGGCGGGAGCGATCGAGCGTGGCGTAGCCGAGGATGCGCTCCTCGTCGACTGCCACCAGGGTGCGGACGGCGCCGGACTCGATGTCGCCGAGCCAAGCGTCGATGACCTCGGGGCGGGTGATGTCGCGGCGCAGAAACATGCGATCGTGGGGCGCGAGCGCGTCCGCGAAGTCGACCAGGCGGTCGCGGTCGTCGGCACGCAGCGGCCGGAGCTCGATCGCGTCGGATCGGCCGGCATCCTGGGGCTTCGGTTCTGGAGGTTCTTTGCTTGGAGGTTGGGTCATGTCGAGCGCTCCGCGAGCCAGTTCTCGAGCCGCGGCCAGAGCCGATGCACCGCGTTCTTGCCGGCGACCAGGCTCACGTGGCCGCCCTTGAGCATCAATTCTTCTCTGTCGGTGCTGCCGACCGCCGGCACCAACGCCTTGGCGGCGTCGTAGGGCACGATGTGGTCGTGCTCGGCGACGACGTGGATCAACGGCACGCGGATCCGTGACAGATCGACCAGCCGGCCGTCGAGGTGGAACTCGCCCTTGATCAGGCGATTCTCCTGCTGGAGCTCCTTGGTCATCTGGCGGAAGCACTCCCCGGGGAAGGGAATCTGGTCCGCCGCCCAGCGGTCGAACCGCCGGTAGGACTGCACGAACTCGTCGTTCCACATGTTGTCCCACAACCGCACCCGGCCGGCGATCTGCGACACCGGTCGCAGCATGTTGAACGAGGCGTAGAGCAGGGACGGCGGGACGTTGCCGAGGGTGTCGACGATCCGATCGACGTCGAAGTGGGAGCGATCGGTCCAGGACCGGAACAGGCCCATGCCATCGAAGTCGATCGGGGTGGTGAAACACGCGAGGTTGCGCAGTGGCCCGCCCTCGTCGAGGGCGGCGTACATCGCCGCGAGCAGACCGCCCATGCAGTAGCCGGCGATCGACACCTCGTCCTCGCCGCTGTCCTCGACCACCCGCGCGATGCAGTCGGGCAAGAAATCGAGAACGTAATCCTCGAGGCGGAGCACGCGGTCTTCGGGACGCGGGACTCCCCAGTCGATCATGTAGACATCGAAACCGCGGTCGAGCAGGAACTCGATCAGGCTCTGGCCCGGCGCAAGGTCGAGGATGTAGGGCTTGCTGATCAGCGACATGACCAGCAGCAACGGCACCCGGTAGACCTCCTCGGAGCGCGGCCGGTAGTGGTAGAGCTTCAGCGTGCCGCGCCGGTAGAGCACGTCCTTCGGCGTCAGCCCGACGCCGGGGTCGCCGGTCGAGATGTACTCGAGGCCCTTGATGCTGCGCTTGAAGGTGCGCGCGATCTCGGCGCGCACCGAATCGGCGATCGCCAGCGGGTTGATCGGCGGCGCGGCGCTGGGCGTGGGCGGCCTTGGCTCGGTCATGGCGGTGTCGTCAAGAGTGAATCACAGGGGGAGCATTGGGGGAGTCGGTAGCTTGGCGGAGCTACTTCTTCGCCGCGCGCTTGCGCGCGACCTTGGGCGCGGTCCTGGGCGGTGTCGCCGGCTGCTTGGCATTGGCGGCGGCGGCGGGTGCTTTCTTCGTGCGCCTCGGTCGGGCTCGAGCGGCCGGCGCTGCCGGCTTCGTCCCCGCACCGAGATGGGCGAGCGAGCCCTCGATCTGCTGCAGCCGCTGATCGATTCCACTCAGACGCTCGGCGAGGTCGAGGACGTCGGCGCGGGTCGGGACGTTGAGGGTCTGGAAGTAGCGCTGGGTGGTCTCGTTCATCGAGCGCTGAAAGTCGAGCAACGCGTCGGTGAGCTTTCCCTGGACCTTGGAGTACTGCGGCGATGTAGTGACTTGGTTGAGTGCCGCGTTGACCTGAGCTTCGGTGCGGTTCAGCCAATCCCTCCACATTTCGAATGGATCGTGCGCGGGATCGTTCTTGGTCGCCATGGTTCTAGACCTCCCTGGAGTGAGAAGGGTACCTGCAGGTGCTTGCGCCTTCCAGCTCTCGAGGGCTCGGGATCAAGTGAGGCGTAAGCCGTGAGCTGATTATCCGCTGGACCGGGGCTCTCGGGAAGCTCGACCGACGAAGCGGCGCTGGCGGATCGCCAGCGCTCGCTTCGCCGAGTCCGGGCAGGGACCAGCCGCGGGGTGGGGTCACCGCCGGGCTGGGACCGGAAGGCTTAGGCGTTGGCGCGCTTGGCCGACAGACCGTCGATGTAGGTGTGGACCAGCTCGAAGCTACGCTCGACCGTGTCGCGGTAGGTTTCGCGGCCCTTGCGTCCGGCGCCGATCCAGGCCTCGGTGAGCTCCTTGACCTCGGCGGGAATCCGCTCCGAGCGCTCGAGCCAAGAAGTGACCGCTTCCTCCTGGCGTTCCTGGATCGAGCTGACCATGTTGTAGCCGCTCTCGAAAGCCGAGCGCTGGAGGTCGAGGACCCGCTTCTGGGCGCCCAAGAGCCGACCGGTGACCGAAGGCGTCTCGGGAGTCGTAGTGGTGGTGGTTTTCTTGGTAGCCATGTGTGTGTCTCCTGGGCTTTGGGTCGGACGTTGCGGTCCGCCGGGTTGGGCGGGTGCCGGCTTTCGGTCCCCGCGATACTGCGTCGCAGCCAAGATTTGCTGCAACGCAGCAATCGTAGAGCATCACCCTGCCTCTGTCAAGCCCTGAAACGGGATAATCTTAGGAGACCAGGTAGGCCCAGACGAAAATGCTGCGCTGCCGCAAGAGGACGTGACGATGCCCGAAGGAACGATGCCCGAAGGAACGATGCCCGAAGAAGCGACCCTGATCAAGAAGTACGAGAACCGGCGTCTCTACGACACTCGGCGCAGCCGGTACGTCAACCTCGAAGGGGTGGCCGAGTTGGTCCGCCAAGGGGAGCAGGTGCAGGTGGTGGAAGCCAAGTCGGGCCAAGACGTGACCCGCCAGGTGCTCTCCCAGATCATTGTCGACGGCGCCAAGGACGACGAGGGAGGGCCGCCGATGGAGTTCCTCCGCGACCTCGTGCGAGCGCCAGACCAGGCCTACCGCGACTTCTTGCACTGGTACCTTCGAGGCGCCGCCGAGGTCTACGCGAAACTACGCACGACCTGGGAGGGCGCGGGGCGTGCCCAGCGTCCGGTCTGGGGAGACTGGTCGAACCTATTGGACCCGGCGGTCGCCGCCAAGGGACTTGCGGGGTTCTGGCAGGATCAGCTGCGGCGTGCCGCCGACCTGCGGCGTGCCGGCGAGCGGCTGGCTGCGCGAGGACGAGCGGCCGCCGCCCCGCCGACGGACGATCGCGAGGAGCTTCGCGAGCTGCGACGAAGACTCGAGGAGCTCGAGTCCCGGATTCAGGATTAGCCGGAGATTGAGAGTGGCGGTGACGGGCCGCCTGCTGTCACCGCGAACCGCGGGGGAAGCGCTCGCGGATCCAGTCGCGCACCAGGTCGAGGACTTCCGGGCTCATCGTCTCATCGATCGCGGCGTACTCGGCCGGCGAACCGATGGTGGCGTGCTGGAACAGGTGATTGAGGCCCGGCATCCGCACCACCGTGGCGTCCTGGTTGCCGCCGCTGCGCAGTGCGGCTTCGATCACCGGCAGGTTCTGGTCGGCGTCGACCTGGAGGTCGAGCTCGCCGTTGAGTGCCAGCACCGGAACCTCGAGTTGCGACAGCGCGGGCCGCGGGTCGTGGCGGACGAAGAAGCGAAACCACGGGTTGTTGGTGGTCCGAACGGCGGCGGCGACGACGGACTCGAGGTCCGAGCCCTGCGGCCTCTGGGCTTCGGGAAGAGCGCCGAGCTGGGTCGTGACCAGATCGCGGATGGCGGCCTCGATCTCGGCGTCCGAAGCGTCCGACGCCAGCCGGTCGAGCAACTTCGCCTGCGCCGCTGCCTGGGCTGCCAGCGCCGCCTCGGACATCCCCGAGGCGGCGCTGACCCGGCGCAGTTGTAGGGGCAGGATCTCTCGTCCCGATACCCCGGGACCGGCGAGCATGACCACGAAGGCGATGTCGCGCGATCGCGAGGCGGCCAGCGGCCCCACCAGCCCGCCCTCGCTGTGGCCGATCACCCCGACCGCGGTGCGCAAGATCTCGGGTCGCGATTGAAGGAACGCAACCCCGGCGAGCGCATCGCCGGCGAAGTCCTCCGAGGTCGAGGTGATCACCGAGCCGGAAGAGCCGCCGACTCCGCGGTCGTCGACGCGAAGCACCGCGATGCCGCCGCGGGTCAGGTGGTCGGCCAGGACCAGGAAGGGCTTGTGTCCAAGAAGCTCCTCGTCGCGGTTCTGGGCCCCACTGCCGGTGATCAGCAGTGCCGCCGGGAACGGACCGGCGCCGGCAGGCAGAGTCAGGGTGCCCGCCAGTTCGATCGCGCCATTCGAGTAGCGCACTTCCTCTGTTTTGTAGGGGAATGGTGGCTTCGGATCCTGGGGCCGCACCGGCGCGGCGACCGGCTCGCGTCCGAGGGTGAATGAGAATTTGGCCGGGCCCTGGGTGAAGTCGCCGGTGATCTTGCCTTCGGCGAGGTGGCCGGCGAAAGTCGGTCTGCCGGGGACGCCCTGGATCTCGAAGCGCACTCCGTTCTCGGTGAGCTCGAAGCTCGAAAGCGGGAGGCCCTCGGCGCCCTGCATCGGGATGTCGATGGTGCCAGAGAGCCCTTCGGCGTTCGCCACCAGGTCGATGCGGACCCCCAGCGGGGTGCCCGGGATCTCGATGCTTCCCTCCCAATGGCCGGTGTAGGGAGCTGTCGGCGGAGTCTGGGCCGCGACCGCGGCCAGCGCGCAGACCGGGCTCGCCAGGATGCTCGCGAGGATGACGAGGATGATCGTTGCGGTCAGGGGGCCGGGTGGATGATCGTTCACGGTGTTCTCCTCGGGCTCGCGGCCGGCATGATGCGGTCAGGGGCTCCGAAGCGCGGGCTGTTCAGGTCACGGCTGTTCCCGACGATGTCGGGACCCGGCGTGGCGATGTGGGCTCACGCGAATGCGGCGAACAGTTCCTCGAACGCTTGGATCTGATTGCCGCGAGCGGACGAGGGGACCAGGATCGGAGTGCGAATGCCAGCATCGATCCACGCTTCGACACCCTCGCGGACCCGCGTCGCCGGGCCGTAGAGCGTGCAGTCGGAGAGCCAGGCGTCGGTCATGCCGTGGCGGATCCGATCCTGGTCACCCGCTGCCAACGCACTCTCGATCTCGTCCATCTCCTCTTGGTAGCCGGCGGCGCGCCAGTAGTTCCGATAGTTGGGCAGGGCGACGTAGCGTCGCAGCGTCCGCCGGTGCACCGCGGCGGCGGCGGCGATGTCGTCGGAGACGCAAGTCGGAATCATGTCGCCGAGGAAAAAGCTGGGATCGTGCCGTTTGGCGTCGGGAATCAGTGCCAGAGAGTGTGCCATCGCGCGCAGCGAGCCGTTCGCCCACACCGCGCCGTCGGCGATCTCGACCGCGAGACCGACCATGCGGTCACGCAGGGTCGCGAGCACGATCGGCGGCAGCGGGCCGGCGGTGTCGATGGCGCGTAGTCTCTCGACGAAATCGCGGATGTCCGAAAGCGGCTTGCCGACCTCGATTCCAAGCCGATCGTGGACGGGGCCATGGCTGACTCCGATCCCGAACCGGAATCGGCCGTTCGATACTTCGTGCAGGTAGGCCGCAGTGTTCGCGTAGTCGGCGACGTGACGAAAGTAGATCGGCTGGATCGAGGTGCCGAACGGGATCTCGCGCGTCGTATGGGCGAGCGAGAGGCACAGCGCCAGACCGTCTCCGAGACTCGGGCAATAGATGCCGGCGAATCCGCGATCTTCGATCTCGCGGGCGAGCTCGAGAGTGGCGCGGCGCCGTCCGGGAACCGCGGCGAGAGAGAGCGCCGGCATCGGCGTGGTCGAGCGTGGCATCGGTCGATCGATTGTGTCACAAGGGGGTTAGAGTCGTCGCTGAAAATGGTCGGTCGAGGACAGGGTCGGCACATCTCGGTACTCGGCCTCGGCCTCGCGGTCGGCATCGCTTCCGTAGCCGGCCAGACCGCGCCCCAACCGTCGACGAGGGTCCCGGTCCCTCGTGTGTCGGAAACCGCAGTCACCTCCGGCGCCGCGTCCGGTTACCTCGCCGACGAGGTGTGCGGTCGTTGTCATGCACGGATCGCGCGCGAGTATCGACAGCTCGGAATGGCGCGCTCGTTCGCCCCGCCAGGGGAAAACGGCTGGGTCGAGGACTTCGACAGCGGTGCATTCCACCATCGGGCTTCAGATCAGTACTTCCAGTTGTCGAGGCGCGACGGTCAGCTGGTCTTTCGGCGCCACCAGAAAGACGCCGCCGGCGCGGAGATCAACGTCCTCGAGCTGCCGGTGGACTGGGTGCTGGGCTCGGGATCGGTGTCGCGCAGCTACCTTTACCAGACGCCCAGTGGTGAGGTTTACCAGCTGCCAATCGCCTGGTACGCCGGATCCGGTTGGGCGATGGCGCCCGGATTCGATCGCCCCGACCACGATGGGGTTAGCCGGCCGGTCCGTCGCGAGTGCCTGTTCTGTCACAACGCCTATCCCGAAGTGCCCGCCGGCAGCGACCGCCATTTCGCACCGCAGTCGTTCCCTTTCGAGCTCCCTCATGGCATCGGGTGCCAGCGCTGTCACGGTCCGGGATCGCAACACGTGGCGGCAGTGTCCGCGGGGGCGTCGCCGATCGAGGTGGCGGCGCGGATCGTCAACCCGCGGACGCTCTCGACAACGCTACGCCGGGCGGTCTGCGACCAATGCCACTACCAACCCTCGGTTGCGATGTTTGGTCTTCGGCGGTTCGATCGAGGCGACTATTCGTTCGTCCCCGGGCAAGACCTCGACGCCTACCAGGTGCAGCTCGAGATAGCCCAGGAAGGGCATGCCCCCGCTGATCGCTTCGAGATCAACCACCACGCCTATCGGTTGCGCCAGAGCCGCTGCGCCACTCCCGACGGCGAGCCGCTCGAGTGCACTGCCTGCCACGATCCGCACCGCAAGCCGCCGCGATTGGCACGGCTCGCCCGCGTGCGACAGGCCTGTGTCAAGTGCCACGCGGCTGAGCCGGGAGTCGCGGCGGGGCACCTCGATCAGGACAATTGCGCCGGCTGTCACATGCCCCGGCGACGCGCCCAGGACGTCGTTCACGCGGTGGTGACCGACCATCGGATCCGTCGCGAACCAGCGCCGGCGGAGTGGCGCGAGCCGCGTGCCGAGAGCGACCCGGTGGTCTCCGGGGTGTCGGCGCTGACTGCGGTGTCTCCGGTCGAGCTCGAGCAGCTCTACCGAATGGTCGCAGTCGTGCGCGCCGGCTCCCGGCGACTCGCGGGCGACCTCGCGCAGCTCGTTGAACGTGTGCAACCGCTCGAGACGATTCCCTGGTTGGACCTCGCTCAGGCCCAGCTGTCGGCTCGAGATTGGGCAGCGACGAAGGCGACCGTCGATCGACTGCTCGCACGCGATCCGCGAGATCCGTTGGCGCGTCACAGACTGGCGATTGCCGAGTGGCGATTGGGGCGGCTCGACCGCAGCCGAAGCCTGCTCGAGACCTTGGTTGCCGAGCGTCCAGAGTGGCCAGAGCCGCGCTTCAACCTCGCTCTGCTTCGCCTCGAGACCGGGGATCCGGCCTCCGCTCTCGAGGAGCTCCGCAGGGTCATCGTCTTGCGGCCGACCATGGTCTCGGCGTGGGTCTATCTTGGTCGTACGCTCGCGATCTTGGGACGACCGGCGGAGGCCGCCGACGCCTTCCGGCGGGCGCTCGAAGTCGAGCCGAGGTCGACCGACGCCTACGTGGGGATCGTCCGGGCCCTCGCAGCCTCCGGGCGCGCTGAAGAAGCCAAACGTTTTCTCGACCACGGGCTGGTGACGGCGGCTCGACCCGGCCTGCTCGAGTCACTACAGTAGCTGGCCAAGCGAAGTGCAAGGCGAGGAGAGATGGACACAGCCACAGCCACAGCCACAGCCACAGTCACGGTCACGGTCAACGGGCAGCCATTCTGCCGCTCGGTCGAGCCGCGTTTGCTGCTCTCCGACTTCCTGCGCCACGAGCTCGACCTCACCGGCACCCACGTCGGTTGCGAGCACGGCGTTTGCGGGGCCTGCACAGTGCTCTTGGGCGGTGACGGCCAAGAGCGCGTGCCGGTGCGCTCGTGTCTGCTGTTCGCGGTCCAGGCCGATGGCCTCGCGATCGTGACCGTCGAAGGTCTCGCCGGGGACACCGGCGAGCTCCACCCGTTGCAGCACGCGTTTCGCGATTGCCATGCGCTCCAGTGTGGCTTCTGC
>JAQBHE010000093.1:0-3238 GCA_032128015.1 Holophagae bacterium | reverse complement strand
GTCGGCATCGTCGCCGCCTGGCGTTTCTTCCCGGCGGTGTTTTCGCCGGTGTACCGGACTGCGCTCGGACTGCTGTTTGCCGGTGCCTGACCGGCAGCCGGTCAACCATCGGGATACTGACCGGCACCCGCGCCGCTGGCGCGCGTCACACCATCCGGATGCGATTGCGCAGGACGCAGATCTCGAGCGCCAGACTCGCGCGGCGGGCGAGCCGCTGCAACGCCGCCAACGGCGCCTGCGCCACATCGTTCTCGAGGTTGTCACCCCACAAGCAGCAGGCCAGGCGTCCCGCGAGCCGAACCGGCACGATGACGCACTCCTGGGGCGGTCGCAGGTGCAACGCCGCGCGCAACGCCACCGGCAATGGATCGGCCAGCTTGCCGGCGTGGATCACGCCATCTTCGCGGAGGCGGCTGAACACCGTGGTGGCGCTGTCGTCGAGCGCCAGGGATTCGAACGCCGGGGCGTGGACGCCCTCGCCTTCGGCGCGCCAACCCACCAACTGCCCGCCGCGGTGAGCGAGCACCAGCCGGCGACGAAAGTACGGGGCGCAGTACGACAGCATGGCATCGCCGACATCGTCCCTCATCTCGGCCTGCTGGAGGAGACACGCAACCTCTTCGAGACGCTCCCACGGATCCGTCGCCAGGAGCTCGGGGCGCTCCGCGATCGGGGCCTCTCGGCCGTCGACCGGCTGCAGGCCCAGGCCGGCGAACGGATTCCCCTGGAACGGTTCCAGATGCTCGGCGCTCGTCGAGGTCAGGTCGGGGAAACCGACCTGGAGCGGGAGGGGCGGCTTCTCGACGGAAGGCATCGGCGGCAGCGCAGGGGGTTCGGCCAGCGGCTGGTCGAGGACCACCCGCACCCGGGCCACCGAGTCCGGTACGGTGACGGGCACCGTCGTAACGGTCGCGGAAACCACCCGCGGCGACCTAGATCCGGCACGAGATCCAGCACTGCCAACCGGACCCTGTCCGCTCAATCGACGCGCCAGCGTCGACCACCGGGCCTCCTGCGGGCCGCCATAGTGGATCTGGATCGCCTCACGAATCCGGAACTCCAGACCGATGAACGTGCGCACCAGGCACGAGGTAAACATCCGGACCTCGTCCTCGACCAGCAGCACCCCCGCCGGCTCGACCGCCGCCAAGAGGAGAGTGCGACCACGAAGCTCGAACGGCAGCACCAGATGTCGCTGAACCAACCGCGGCGGCACCAGGCGCAGCACGGCGGCCGGGATGCTGTGCAGCTCGGCCGCCGAAACCGTCGGCGTCGACCGCTGCTCGCCGAGCATCGCGAGCAGCTTGGTTTCGGTGATCACTCCGGCCTCGAGAAGGCTGGTTCCCAGGTGGCCGCCGAGCGCCTGCTGTTGGGCCAGAGCGCGCTCGAGCTCTCGCGATCCGATCATCCCCCGCTGCAGCAGCAGCTCGCCCAGGCGTAGGGTTCGACGGCGGCCGCCGGCCGCGGAGGGCACAGAGGGCCCAGAATCAACAGGCATCACTTCTCCGGGTTCGACGAGCGCCGGTCCCAAAGCCCCGACGGGCCAACCGAAGGCCCTCCAACCGGAGTTTCGCGACACCGGCGATACGCGTTCGCGATGCTATCCTGCGACGCTATTCCGCGACGCTCGACCCGAGACTCCCAAGGCGCTTCTGAGCTCCACGCAATGACCGAGAAACACCGCTACGACCCCCGTGTCATCGAGCCCAAGTGGCAACGGATCTGGGAAGAGTCGCGAGCATTCCGCACCCCGGACGACCCCGAGGTGTTGCGGCGACGGCCCAAGTTCTACGTCCTCGACATGTTTCCGTACCCGAGCGGCGCCGGGCTGCACATCGGCCACCCCGAGGGCTACACCGCCACCGATGTGGTCGCGCGCAAGATGCGGATGACCGGCTACAACGTGCTCCACCCCATGGGCTGGGACGCCTTCGGCCTTCCCGCCGAACGCGCCGCGGTGCGCGAAAACCTGCACCCGGCGAAGATCACCCAACGCAACGTCGAGAACATCCGTCGCCAGATCAAGCGGCTCGGGTTCAGCTACGACTGGGAGCGTGAGCTCGACACTTCGAGCCCGGGGTACTACCGCTTCACCCAGGCGATCTTTCTCAAGCTCTACGAGCGCGGCCTCGCCTACCTCGCCGACGTGCCGGTGTGGTGGTGTCCAGCTCTCGGCACGGTGCTGGCGAACGAGGAAGTCAAAGAAGGCGACGACGGCGGGCGCTACTACGTGGAGACCCAAGATCCAGTCGAACGTCGGGTCATGAAGCAGTGGATGCTCAGGATCACCGAGTACGCCGAGCGTCTGCTCGAAGACCTCGAGCTGGTCGACTGGCCCGAGCACGTCAAGGAGATGCAGCGCAACTGGATCGGCCGATCCGAAGGCGCCGAGATCTCGTTCGCCGTCCTCGCCGACCGCGGCCAGCGCACGGGCGTAACGTTCCCGGTGTTCACCACTCGTCCCGACACTCTGTTCGGCGCCACCTACTGCGTTCTCGCCCCCGAGCACCCACTGGTGCTCGAGATCACCGACGCCGAGCGCGAGCCGGCGGTCGCCGCCTACATCGCGGCGGCCGGCCAGAAGACCGAGCTCCAGCGCACCGATCTCGCGAAGGACAAATCCGGTGTGTTCACCGGCGCTCTAGCCCTCAACCCCGCGACCGGCGAACCGATCCCGATCTGGGTCGCCGACTATGTGTTGATGGGCTACGGCACCGGCGCGATCATGGCGGTGCCGGGACAGGATCAGCGCGACTGGGACTTCGCGGTCGCCCACGGCCTGCCGATCGTGCGCACCGTCGAGCCGCCGGCGTCGTTCTCTGGTGAGGCCTACCTCGGTGACGGTCCGGCGGTGCGCTCGGGATTCCTCGACGGCCTGGGGGTCGCCGAGGCAAAGGCGCGGATGACCGCCTGGCTCGCCGAGCATGGCCACGGCTCGCCGCGCGTCGAATACCGGCTGCGCGACTGGCTGTTCTCCCGCCAGCGCTACTGGGGCGAGCCGTTTCCGGTGCTCCACATCCTCGATGACCGCGGCGAGCCCACCGGCGAGATCCTCGCGGTGCCCGACGACCAGCTGCCCGTGGAGCTGCCGCCGATCGACGAGTACAAGCCGACCGCCGATGGCCGGCCGCCGCTCGCGCGTGCCGGCGACGACTGGCTGCTGGTGACCCTGGCCGACGGCCGTCGGGCGCGCCGCGAGACCAACACCATGCCCCAGTGGGCCGGATCCTGCTGGTAC
>JAQBHE010000092.1:0-4728 GCA_032128015.1 Holophagae bacterium | reverse complement strand
CTCTGGAGGCTGCTGCGCAGGGCGTTGCGCCGTCGGCGCAAGCCGCGATCGCTCTCGAAACGCGCCTGCCGGCGCCGTAGCCCAAACAACGCCAGAAAGGCCAGCGGCGAGAACAGCGCCGAGCCTGCCCAGCCCCAGCCGCGCCAGCCCGTAATCCGTCGCCCCCCCAACGCTTCGAGTCCGCGGCGTATCGGCAGAATGTCGTCGGCCAGAATCCGCACCGCCACCTTGCCGGTGGTCGGCGCCAGCGACTCGGTGAGCATCAGCTCTTCCTTGCTCTCCGACGGCGTCACACCGATCGGGAGTGTCTCGGTCGCCCGGGTGCGGAAGGCGCCGGCCCCGGGATCGAAGTACACCAGTCGGATCGGCGGCACTTGGTGGTCGCCGGGCGCCAGCGGCACCAGCGCCTTGCGGTAGGTCTTGCGTCCAAACAAGCGGTCGCCACGGCGATCGAGGTCGCCGGAAGGTTTGTCGTCGTAGACCTTGAAGCCGAGCAGTTCCGGGAGCTTTGGCTCGCCGAGCATCTGGGCATTGCCGGCGCCTTCGAGAGTGACGCTCAAGGTCGTCGACTCGCCGACCCTGAGCTGGTCCTTGCTGAGCTCGGCCCGGATCTCGAACTCGCCCACCAAACCGGAGTAATCGGCAGGCGGCGTCGGCAACGGGCGGACCTTGAGGGCGATCGGCTCGGTGCGCAGGATCTTCTTTTCCATCGGCGCCCGGCCGAGGTCGAACAGGCTACGGCGCCGACGCCGGTTCGGCAACGCGACCAGGCAAGTCAGCTCCGAGGAGGGGATCACCACCTCACCCGCACGTTGGGGGAACAGCGCGCGGCGGATCTCCGAAACCAGATACTCGATGCCATCAAGCGTGGTTTGGTATTGGCGGACCTCGCCGAGCTCCTCGGCCAGGATCGAACCGAAGTCGAGCGACGTCAGGCGGGCGTCGTCGACCTCGACGTAGAGCCGCCGGTAGAACTGCCAGGTGTAGAGCACTTGCTGACCGACGTACGGCGTCGGATCCGAGATCCGGGCGGTGAGGAAGTAGTCACGACTGGCAATCGGTTGCTCGGACGCCTGATGGACGGTCACCGCGAAAGGCATCGAAGTGTAGACCTTGCCGTCGATCTCGACCGAAGCCGGGCCGATGGTGAATCTGCCCGCCTGCAGCGGCAGCAAGTACAGCGAAAAGGTCACGCCAGAGGTCATCGCGCCGTTGACCACCTGGATCTCGGTCTGCTGGCCGCCATCGACCACCCGAAACGCCGAGAGATCCGGCAGCTGCGGCTGGGCATTGCGGGTGCCTTGGATCGCCACTTGGAGCACGAACTGTTCTTCCACCGTGATCTCGTTGCGATCGATCATGACCCGGATGCCTTGGGCGCACAGCGCCGCCGGCGCCCAGGTCAACGCCACCATCGCCGACACCAGGCAGGCTCGAGCGCGCTGGCTCACCAATCCTTCTCCACCCGCAACGAGCGAGCTTTGGTCTTGGATTTCGGGTTCGCGGGCCGGTGCTCTTCCAGCGCCTGGAGAAACCGCGCCGCCTCTTCCGGGCTCAGCGGGCGAGCCCCTACGGGAGCCGAGGAGCCGCCCTCGCGATCTGCGGCATCCGTTGGCTCGTTCTCTTCGCCCGCCTGTTGGTCGTCGTTTCCCGGATCGGCCACGTTCGGGTCGGTCTCGCCGGGGTCGACCTGGCCGTTGCGGTTGAGATCTTCCTCCCCATCCGCCTTGCCGTCGCCGTCGGTGTCCCGGTTGCTTGGATCGGTCGGGTTGCGCCCGATCCGCTCCACCTCGTCGGGCAGTCCGTCCTGGTCCTGGTCCGCGTCGCCCGCCGACTCGGATTGCGGCTGCTGCTTCGCGGCGTCATCGTTTTCCGAGCCATCCTGATCCTGTTGATCCTGAGGGTTCCGTTGGTCCTCGGACTCTTGTTCTTGCTGCTTTTGCTGCTGTTGCTGCTGTTGTTGCTCTTGCCGGCGACGGATCTCCTCGCGCACGAACTCGAGATTGAACTTGGCATCCTCGTCATCGGGAGCGAGATCGAGCGCCGCCATGTAGTCGTCGATGGCGTCGGTCAACCGCCCCTGGCGGTAGGCGGTGTTCCCGAGGTTGAACAACGCGGCCGAGCGCCGCGCCGGATCGACCAGGCGCGCGGCTCGCTGGTACATCTCCTCGGCCGCCGAGTAGTCCTTCAGCTGGTAGTGGGCGCTGCCGACGTTGAGGATCAAGTCGGGGTCCTCGGGACGGGCGATCTGGAGCTCGGTCAGCTTCTCGAGCGCCTGCTGATACTCGCCCGCGGCGTAGGCCTGGTAGGGATCGCGGTAGCTCTTGGCCACCGCGATTCCGGTGCCGCGATCGGCTGCCGACACCGCAGGCTGCTGCGCGGGTTCCACCGCCTGCTGCGCTGGCAAGGGCGGACCTACCGCCCAGAGCGCGGACACCACCCCTACGACCACCAGGAACGAACACCGGTCAACCAAGAGAAACTCCTTTCGGTCGCCACAGCCAGCTGCCCGCGCGCTCCGAGATCAGCGGTTCGAGCATGAGCGCCGCGAGGGCCAGCGCCAACGCCCACTGGAAGCGCTCCTTCCAGCGCTGGCGACGCGCCGAGCCCAGCTCCTGATCGGGGAGAGTGGCTTTGATTCCCTGGAGATAGATCTGCTCGAGGTCGACGTCGCCGGTCACTGAGCGCACATAACGACCGCCGGTGGCGAGAGCGATCTTCTGCAGGGTCGTCTCGTCGAGGCGGCTTAGGATGATCTCACCGGCGCGGTCGCGACGAAAGCCGCCGGACGCTTGAGGGATCGGCGCTCCCTCGTCGCGACCGATGCCAATCGGGAACACTCGGATGCCCGCGGCGGCGGCCTCCTCGGCAGCCGCCAACGCCTCGCCGATCTGGTCCTCGCCGTCGGTGATCAGCACGATCGCTCGCGACGATGTCGGAGCGCCCTCGAAGGCCTGCATCGAGGTCCGGATCGCCGCCCCGATGGCGGTGCCCTTGACCGGGATCAGGTCGGTGTCGATGGCATCGAGGAAGATCGCCGCGGCACCGTAGTCCAGGGTGAGCGGACACTCGAGAAAGGCGGTGCCGGCGAACGCCACCAAGCCGACGCGGTCGCCTTCCAGCAGACGCAGCAGGTCGGTGATCTCGCGTTTCGCCCGCTCGAGTCGGCTGAGCTTGCCGCCGCTCTCGGCGTCCTCGACCATCATCGAGTCGGAGACGTCGAGAGCGATCACAATATCGACGCCGCGCCGGGTCACTTCCTCCCACGAGAACCCGTACTTGACCTCAGTGAGCGCCACCACCAAGGCGCCGACCGCCAACACCACCAGGCCCATCTTCAGGCGCTGCCGGCCACGGCTGACGTTGCCCGTCAGTTTGCCGATCAACTCAGCGGAGGCGAAGCGCTGGAGCAAGCGCCTTCGCACCTGCGACGCGTAGCCGAAGAAGCCGATCAACGCCGGCACCAACCAGAGCAACCACAACCGGCCGGGCTCGCCCACCCGAGCTCCGCAGCCCCCAAGCAGGAGCAGCAAGAACACACCGAGCAGCGCGCCGGAGATTCGTGCCGGACGGTTCACGGCAGCTTCCTCAGGCGGGTCCCCAGCAGTCCGACTTCGAGCAGCAGCAGAGCGAGCGCGGGGAACACGAACCAACTGAAACGCTCGTTGTATTCCATGTACGACTCCATCGAGATCTCGCTCTTCTCGAGCTGGTCGATCTGGGCGTAGATGCCCTCGAGGGCCGCTTCGTCTTCGGCTCGAAAATAGGCGCCGCCGGTGATCGAAGTCATCGCCTCGAGGGTCTCCTCATCGATCTCGACGTTCTCGTACAGCACCTGCGGGCCCATCCGGGTGTCGACCAGGAACGGCGCCTGGCCACGGCCGCCAGCGCCGATGGCGTAGATCTTGACGTCGAAGGTCTTCGCAACCTCGGCGGCCGTCAACGGGCTGAGGTTTCCCGCGTTGCTCCGGCCATCGGTGAGCAGGATGATGACCTTGGACTTCGCGGCTGAATCGCGCAGCCGCTTGACCGCGGTGCCGACCGCCGAGCCGATCGCCGTGGCGTCGCCGGCCATGCCGATCTGCAGCCGGTCGAGAAAGGTCGAGACGATCCCGTGGTCGAGGGTGAGGGGACACTGGGTGTACGCCTGCTCGCCAAAGACCACGATTCCGACCTGATCGTTGACCCGGGCGCGCAAGAACGTCTCGGCGGCGTCCTTGGCAACCTCCAGTCGGTTGCGGCGGCGGCTGATCGTCCGCTCCTGGGCGTCGAGGTCGAGCGCCTGCATGCTGCCGGAAGTGTCGAGGGCCAGAATGATGTCGATGCCTTGGGTATTGACCTGGGTCAAGGTGCGACCGGTCTGCGGGCGGATCATCGCCACCAGCAGCAACGCGACGGTGACCCAGCGCGCCGCGCGCACCATCTGACGCAGCAAGAGGGTCGGCGACCGACGCAGGCCCTGGAGGTGCTCGAGGCTCGAGAAACGGACCGCCGGCGCCCCCCCCGAGCCCGACGTTCGACGGTGCAGCCACGGTAGCAGGAACCACAGACCAATCCACCCGGCGTAGAGCGGCACCAACGCCCAAAGCAGCCAGGCGTCGGCGAAGTACCAACGATCAGGCATCGACGGCTCCCGCGACACCGTCGAGCGCCGGCGGCGAAGACCACGTGGGATCGGACGCGCCCAAAGCGGGCGGCCCGCTGGCAGTCCCCTCGATGGCCCCTTCG
>JAQBHE010000091.1:0-2625 GCA_032128015.1 Holophagae bacterium | reverse complement strand
GAGGCTCGGGTTCTCGAGCACCTGCCAGATTCGTGCCTCGAACAGCGCGGTGACCGCCTTGATCAGTTGCGGTGCACCCATGCGGTCGCAGATCCGGAGCTCGAGGCGAGTGATCTCGTGGGGAGTCGCCGGACCGTTCGGCCGGAGCGCCAACCACAGGTGGCGAGGATTGCGCATGGCGCCGGTTGCTAGCTGGGCGGTCATCCAATCGATGAAGGAGCGGTGGCTGTCGAAGAACGGCACCTCGGGGGGGGTTCTCGGAAAGGTCCCCCAACGGGTGGAGTGCCAACCGGTCAGCTCGCCGTGGAGGAACGGCGAGGAAGCGGTGAGCGCGAGGTACAGACAGGCTTCGGGCCGGATGACCCGGTAGGCCCTCACCAGCGCCTCGGGATCTTCGATGCCGACGTTGATGTGGGTGCTCGCGGTGACCACGCGGGTACCGTAGGTGTCGCGGATGTAGAGGTAGTAGGGGTTGTCGGGGTTCGAAAGCTGGAAGTCGTCGCTGGGCTCGAGCGAGAGGGTGCCCCCCGGCACCAGGGTCAGCGAGTCGAGATCGCTGAGGTAGTGGCGCAGCCGGCAGCGGGTCTTCATCAGCCGGTCGATCAGGACGTCGTAGTCCCGGTAGGGCTCGGTGGTGTACTCGACGTTGCGGGCGTCGGGCTCGGTGGAGAAGCCCGTGATCTCGGCGGCGATTCGCTGCGAGAGACCGACCACGTCGCCCTGGGCGGTGCCGGTATAGACCTCTTCCTCGAGACCCTTGAGCAGCCGCGGGGCGTCCGGCGGTCCGGGATCGTTGGCGGAATCCATCCGGCGATTCTGTCAGCTCGGCGGCGGCTCTGTCGCGGCGGGTCGTCGCCAAGGAAACTGGCGCGGGCTGACGCCCTGGGCGCCGGGCGTCAGGTGCGGATGCCGACGCCGCGCCGGAGCATCACCAGAGCGAGCGCGTAGAACGCGACCAGAAAAACCGCGAGCACCACGAAGGCGGTGCCGATGCCGATGTCGGAGGCGTCGAGGATTCCGTAGCGGAAGGCGTTGACCATGAACAAGACCGGGTTCATGTGCGAGATCTGTCGCCACGGCTCGGGCAGCAGCTGGACCGAGTAGAAAACCCCGCCGAGCATGGTTAGGGGGGTCAGCACGAATGTCGGCACCAACGCCACATCGTCGAAGCTACGCGCCAGCAGCGCGTTGATGAAGCCGGCGAGCGAGAAGACCACCGCCGTCAGAAGGGCGACGACGATGGTGAGGAGCGGGTGGACCACCGGCAGCGAGGCGAACGCCAGGCTGACCACGCCGACGATGCCGCCGACCAACAATCCCCGGAAGACCCCGCCGGAGACATAGCCGAACAGGATTGCCGACGCCGACATCGGCGATACCAGCATCTCCTCGACGTGGCGCTGGAATTTGGCGCCGAAGAACGACGACACCACGTTGGCGTAGGCGTTGGTGATCACCGCCATCATGATCAAGCCGGGGGTCACGTACTGGAGGTAGCTGTAGCCGTCCATCTGGCCAATGCGATTGCCGAGGATCGGTCCGAAGATCACGAAGTACAGACTGGTGGTGATCACCGGCGGCAGCAAGGTTTGCGGCCAGATCCGCAGGATGCGCACCACCTCCTTGCGCACCGTGGTCGAGAACGCCACCCAGTTGGCCACCCGGCGATCGGGGATGACCGGGACTTCGCCGGTCTCGGCGAGGCGGTCCCGAATCAGGCTCGGTGAGCTCACCGGTTGGATCCCGCGACGGTCGTGTCCCGGGGCGGAATGCCACCGGGTCGAGGGTTACTGGGCCGAGGGCTACCGGGCCGAGGGTTACTGGGGCGAGGGTTACTCTGCACCAGGCGCACGAACAGCTCCTCGAGTCGATTGGTCTTGTTGCGCAGGCTGGTGATCCGGATCGAGCGCTCTTCGAGCAGACGAAACAGGCCGTTGATGTCGCGCTCGCGATCGACCTCGACCTCGATCGAGCCGTCGGGTCGCAGCCGGGTTGGGTATTGGGCGAGATCGGGAGCGCGGTCGAGCGGGGTCGCAGGGTCGAGCACGAAGGTCTCCACCGAGAGCTTGCCAATCAGCGACTTCTTGTCGGTATTCTCGATGATCTCGCCGTGATCGATGATCGCGATCCGTCGGCACAGGTGCTCGGCCTCCTCGAGGTAGTGGGTGGTGAGGATCACCGTGGTGCCGCTGTCGTTGATCTGTTCGAGGAGGCTCCAGGTGGTGCGACGGAGCTCGATGTCGACTCCCGCGGTGGGCTCGTCGAGGATCAGCAGACGAGGCTCGTGGACCAGCGCCCGGGCGATCATCAACCGTCGCTTCATGCCTCCCGACAGCGACCGCGACGGCTCGGCCCGTTTGTCCCACAGTTCCATGTCACGCAGGCAGCGTTCGGCGCGCTCCCGCGCTTTGCGCCGAGGCATGCCGTAGTAGCCGGCCTGTTGGGCGACGATCTGGTCGGGGCGCT
Organism: Holophagae bacterium; assembly: GCA_032128015.1. Taxonomy (GTDB): domain Bacteria; phylum Acidobacteriota; class Thermoanaerobaculia; order Multivoradales; family Multivoraceae; genus JAQBHE01. The sequence continues at coordinate 159 of JAQBHE010000091.1, read as the reverse complement.
CGAACTGGTTGAAGTTGATCTCCTGGGGCACCACCCCGAGCAGTCGCTTGGCGCCGACCGGGTCGGAGTCGAGATCGATGCCGAAGATCTCGACGCGACCGGCGGTCTTGTTGATCAGCGAAGTGACGATGCCGATCGCGGTCGACTTGCCGGCGCCGT
>JAQBHE010000090.1:0-4980 GCA_032128015.1 Holophagae bacterium | reverse complement strand
AGCTCGACCTCGAGCGTCGGCTGCTGCTGCGGGCGTGGAACGGCGCCCACGCACGCCTGGTAGCGCACTCCACCGAGACCGCGCCGTTCGTCGAGCAGGCCGAGACGCAAGATCTGATTCGGCGGCAGATCGAGAAACTCGGTCGCGGCCGCCGCCGCGATCGTCCATGGATCGGACGTGGCCGACGCTTCGCGAGCAGGGAAACCCACCGGCGCGAGCGCTCCAGCATCGCCGGCGTCACCCTGGGTGAGCAACGTCTGAAGCTGGCCTTGGGCAACGAACAGCGGCACGAAGAAGACCACTCGCGAGCCGGGCTCGGGGAGCTGCCGTCCGCACGAGCGCAGACGATTGCGCAGCTCGAGGATCCAGCTGGTGCCGAGAGCGGGATTCGGTTCGCCGCCCTCAGCCACTGGCCACCCCCGCCTGGTCGCCCAGCCGACTCTGGAGGAACGCCTCGATGAACTCGGACAGGTCACCATCGAGAACCCGGTCGGTGTCGCCGACCTCGACATCGGTGCGATGGTCCTTGACCAAACGGTACGGGTGGAGCACGTAGCTGCGGATCTGGCTGCCGAACCCGATGTCTTTCTTCAGACCCTCGCGCTTTTCCTTCTCCTCACGGCGCTTCTTGATCTCGACGTCGTAGAGCCGCGAGCGCAGCACCTTCATCGCGGTGGCCCGGTTCTTGTGTTGGCTGCGCTCGTTCTGGCAGGTCACCACGATCCCCGACGGCAGGTGGGTGATCCGCACCGCCGAGTCGGTGACGTTGACGTGTTGGCCGCCGGCGCCCGAAGACCGATAGGTGTCGACCCGCAGATCCTTGTCGACGATCTCGATCTCGACATCGTCATCGACCTCGGGGTAGACGAAGACCGAGGCGAACGAAGTGTGCCGCCTCTTGGCGGCATCGTAGGGGCTGATCCGCACCAGCCGATGGACCCCCGTCTCGCTCTTCAGGTACCCGTAGGCGTACGGTCCGGTCACGGTGATCGTCGCGCTCTTGATCCCCGCCTCCTCGCCTTCCTGGCGGTCCAGGATCTCGACCGAGAATCCGTTTTGCTCGGCCCAGCGCAGGTACATCCGGAGCAGCATCTCGGCCCAGTCCTGGGACTCGGTGCCGCCGGCGCCGGGATGCACCGCCAGCAGGGCATTGCGCTCGTCGTCGGGACCGGACAGCTTGAGCCGCAAGTCGAGCTGGTCGAGCTCGCTGCCGAGGCGCTCGGTGAACGCCGTGACCTCGGCGTCGCCTTCGCCCTCGGCGATCAGCTCTTGCCATGTCGCGATCTCCTCGGCCTCGCGGTCGAGCTGGGTCAGGGTCTCTTGCTCACGTTCCAACCCGCGCCGTTTCTGGAGCAGCGCGGCGCTGCGTTGCGGCTGATCCCAGAACCCGGGCTGCTGCATCTCGTGGTCGATGGCCGCGAGCTCATCTGCGATCTCGGCGCGGTCAAAGATACCCCCGAAGGCTCTCGAGCCGGAGCGCGAGACGTTCGAGTTGCTGCTGGATGTCGTTGGCGATCAAGACCTTGTTCTCCTCGCCGCCCAGCCTAACCCAATGAGCCAAACGACGCTCGCGAACGCGCACCCCGCGGGCACCAGCGACGGCCAGCGGCTAGCGAGGGTGCGGGTTCGTTGCCCGACCACCGGCCGTTCGATCACGCCCTGACGGCCGACCGCGATGCGCTCCAGCACCCGGCCGTAGGGATCGATCACCGCCGAGATCCCGGTGATCGCCGCGCGCAGCACCGGCCGCCGGTTCTCGGCGGCACGAAACCGCGCGGCGCGCAGGTGCTGCACGGGCGCCGAGGTGTCGCCGTACCAGGCGTCGTTGGTCAGGGTCACCAAGATCGTCGCTCCGCGCTCGACGCGCTCGGCCACCTGGCGCGGGAAGATGATCTCGAAACAGATCGCGATCCCCAAGCGCTCGTCGCCCCAGGGCAACAGGTTGCGCTCGACGCCGGCCGAGAACTCGCCGGCCAACCGTGCGATCTGGCGCAGGAACGGCAGCGCGCCTCCCAGCGGCACGTACTCGCCGAACGGCACGAGCTGGGTCTTGTCGTAGCGCGCCTGGACGCCCTGGGCGCTCGCCAGCAGCGCCGAGTTGAAATAGCGGTCGCCCACCCGGGTGGTGCCGTTCAGCAGCAGCTCGCAGCCCTCTTCGAGCAGCGCCAGCACGTCGCTTCGGTAGCCCTGATCGCGCTCGAGATCATAGGGCCAGGCCGCGCTCTCGGGCCACACCACCAGGCTCGCCTCGCCGCACTCCGAGAGCGCGAACAACCGCCGGTATCCCTCGACCACCCGCGGATCGTCGGCGCGGGTGAAGATTCCGGTGTTGGGTTGGACGATTCTCACGATCTTCGGCTTCACCACCTTGGCTCCCGGGTCCGGAGTAGACAGCACCGGCGGCGGCACCCACCACCCCAGCACCAGCGCGGCCACGATCGACGCACCGCCAGCCAACAGCGCACCGGCCGAGCGCCTCGCGAGCGCCCGGGCGACCGCGACGTTCGCGGCAACCACCAGCCAGGACACTCCGAAGGCGCCGATCCAGGCCGCGAGCGGCAGCGCCCCCGGCATCTCGGCCCAGGAGTATGCCGCCAGGTTCCACGGGAAACCGCTCAGCGCCCAGCCGCGAACCCACTCGAGCGCCACCCACAGGCAGGGCAGGATCAACCAGGCGGTCCATGCTCCGCCGCCGACGTTCGCCATCTGCGGCAAGTTCGCCGTTCTCGCCATCGCCGACCCGAGGCCGGCGAAGATCGCGTGGTACAGCCCTAGGTACACCGCCAACGCGAGCAGGGCGAGCACCGCCAGCCATCGCGGCAACCCGCCATAGGTGCCAACGGTGTCGATGATCCACGGGATCGACACCGTCCAGCTGACTACGCCGTGGAGCCAGCCGAGCGCGAAAGCTCGGGCGGGCGACGGCCCGCGTACCTCGCGTCCCCAGATAGCGTATCGAACGCCGCCGGCGCCTCCCAACAGTACCAACGGCACCAAGGCCACCCAGCCGAGGAGCGGCCGTTCCTCACGCCCGAAGCACAGCCCCCAGGCCACCCCCGAGGCGATCACGATCGCAACCCAGATGCCGAGCGCCAGCGAATCGCGTCGCCGCGCGCGCGAGCTCCCGATCACCGCCCTCTCCGTTGGCGGCGTCAGTTGGCGGTGATCCAGGTATCGAGCTTGAAGATGCGCTTGATCTTCTCGGCCTCCACCTGGGCCTCGGCCCGACTGTCGAACGGTCCGACCCGCACCCGGTACATCGTGCGGCCGTCGACGGTCACAGGGGATTGGAAGGCGCGGTAACCAGCGCCGCGCAAACGCCCGAGCAACTGGCTCGCCTGCTGCTGGTCGTTGCTCGAGAACACCTGGATCACCGCGACCTGCTCGAGATCCGTCGGGCTGCCGCCGGCTGCCACCGGCGGCGCGCCGGCGGCCGGCTGATTGGCCGCCGGCTGACCTGCCGCCGGCTGACCTGCCGCAACGCGCGGCTCACCGTCCTCGGCCACCGACGATTCCGACGACGCCGGCGTCATCGCCGGTGCAGCTTCGGCAGCTACGGGTAGGCCTTCGGCCAGGGGGCCGGGCTGGCCTGCGGCCAGAGGAACCACCGCCTGGGGCGCAGATCGCTCGGGCGTCGGCAAGGACGCCGACGCCCCGGCGGCGGCGGCTCCGGGGCCCGCCGCGCCGCCAAAGAACTCGAAGCCTTTGTCCGACTCGGCGTCCTCGCCCACCACCGCGGCGGCATGGACCGGAGCCGGACTTCGATCCATCGCCTTCTTGGCTACCCACATCCCCGACAAGAAAGCGCCGAACAGGCATCCCAAGAGCATGCCGAGGGCGACCAGCACCTGGCCATTGGTGAGCGCGATCTCGTAGTAGCTGCGCTCGTAGGGGTCACTCAAAATCAGTCGCTCTTCTTCGACTCGGACTCGGGGGCCGGAGCGAACCGAGGCAGGAACGCGGCCAGGAGGTCGATCGGCAGCGGAAACACGATCGTCGAGTTGCGCTCGGTGGCGATATCGGTGAGGGTCTGCAGGTAGCGCAGCTGCAGAGTGGTCGGGTTCTTGCTCATGACCTCGGCGGCCTCGCTGAGCTGCTTCGAGGCCTGCAGCTCACCCGCCGCGTGGATCACCTTGGCGCGCTTCTCGCGCTCGGCCTCCGCCTGCCTCGCCATCGCTCGCTGCATCTCCTGCGGCAGGTCGACGTGCTTGACCTCGACCATCGACACCTTGATGCCCCACGGGTCGGTCTGCTTGTCGATGACGATCTGGAGCTGCTCGTTGAGCTTGTCGCGCTCTGCCAGCAGCTCGTCGAGCTCGGTCTGGCCGAGCACCGAGCGCAGGGTGGTCTGGGCGAGCTGGCTGGTGGCGTAGAGGAAGTTCTCGACCTCGACGATCGCTCGGGCCGGGTCGATCACCCGGAAGTAGACCACCGCGTTGACTTTCACTGACACGTTGTCGCGGGTGATCACGTCCTGCGGCGGCACGTCGAGCACCACGGTGCGCAGCGACACCCTTACCATCCGATCGATGGGCCACAGGATCAGCACCAAGCCCGGTCCCTTGGGCTCTGGGAGCAGGCGGCCCAGCCGGAACACCACGGCGCGCTCGTACTCCTGCAGGATATTCACCCAGCGGAAGAAAATGATCACTCCCACCAAGACGATGAATGCGGCAATTCCGGCCATGGCGATCTCCTTCTGAGTCCTTCTGAGTCCTTCTGAGTCCTTCTTCGAGACTTCAGACTGTCGGCGGCCCAACCGCGATCGGGCGCACGTGCAGGGTCAGGCCGTCGACCCGGGTCACTTCCACGGCATCGCCGGCGGCCACCGGCTCGGTCGCGACCGCATTCCAGATCTCGCCGTGGAGGTCGACCTGGCCGGCGCCGAGCTCCGGAACGATCGCCGAGCGCGCGCGGGCCTGCCGGTGGAGCAGCCCCTGGCTACCGGTGGTCACTACCGAGCGCTGGGCGCGAAGTACC
>JAQBHE010000089.1:0-4768 GCA_032128015.1 Holophagae bacterium | reverse complement strand
GCTCGGCGTTGGCCAGGGTCTGCTTGCGGACGTAGTGCCCGGGCACGCGGTGCTGGTGACTCTTGGTCACCTCCAGGTAGTAGCCGAAGACTCGGTTGAAGCGCACCTTGAGCGAGCCGATGCCGGTAGCTTTGCGCTCCCGGGCTTCGAGCTCCAGGAGGTGCTCCTTGCCGTTCTTGGCGAGCGAGCGCAGCCGATCGAGCTCGCCATCGACCCCCGAAGAGATCACGCCGCCGGCCGCGAGGCTCGCCGGTGGCTCGTCGACCAGGTCGTGGTTCAAGCGCTCGAGGACCTCGGTCACCGGGTCGGTCGCTGCGACCTGTCGCAGGTCCTCGGCGCCGGCGCCGGCGATCTCGGCGAGCAGCCCGGGAACCTCGGTCAGGGCGGAGCGCAGCGCGCCGGCCTCGAGGGGTGTGAGGTTGCCGAGCACCGCTCGCGACTGCAGGCGCTCGAGGTCGGCGATCCGCCCGAGCCGGGTGCGGATGCGGTCGCGTCGCCCGGGATCGCGGAACAGCTCCTCCACCGCGTCGAGTCGACGGTCGATCTCGGAGCCGTCGCGCAGCGGCCGCGCTAGCCGCTCGCGGAGCAGCCGAGCGCCACCGGCTGTCGAAGTCGCGTCGACCGCCCATAGCAGGGTGCCCCGCCGTCCGCCTTCCCGTTGATCCCGGAAGATCTCGAGGTTGCGTAGGGTTACTTCGTCGAGGCTCACGTGCCCGAGCGGATGTTCGACCTCGAGCGAGCGAACATGATCGAGCGGCGCCCGCGCGGCGTCTTCGGCGTAGGCAAGAGCGGCGGCGGCCGCCCGCACTCCTAGCTCCTCCGGTTCGAGACCGAAGCCGCGCAGCGACGCCGCTTGCAGCTGGCGCAGCAGCCGAGCCGCGGCGCCATCGCCGCCGTCACCCAGGCCGCGATCGATCTCGGTCACACAGGGGACGTTGGCGGCGATCCACACGCCAAAGCGCTCCGGTAGCTCATCAGGGACCCACAGCACCTCGCGCAGACGCAGCCGCGCCAGCTCTTCGATGAGGTTGTCGACGGTGGCGAACCGCTGGACCCGGAAGCTCCCGGTCGAGATGTCGAGGCATGCCAGGGCTCCTTGCTGCTCCTTCCAGCGTGCCACGCCCAGCAGGTTCGGCTCACGCCGATCGAGCAGCGCCGGCTCGGTGACGGTGCCAGGTGTAACGATCCGGGTCACTTCCCGCCGCACCAGACCTTTCGCTTCGGCCGGGTCCTCGACCTGGTCGCAGATCACGACCTTGCGTCCGGCCTCGATCAGTTTGCCGATGTAGGTCTCGACCGCGTGGTGGGGCACTCCGCACATCGGCGCCTCGCTCGGCGTGCCGCGCTGGCGAGCCGTCAGCTGCACCTCGAGCAGCGGGGCGGCGAGCACCGCGTCGTCGAAGAACAGCTCGAAGAAGTCGCCCATGCGATAGAACAGCACCGCATCGGGGTGCTCCGACTTGACCTCCAGGTAGTGCCGGAGCATCGGGGTGAGCGGGGACCGCTGCCTGACCCCAGAATCGGAGCCACCAGAATCGGAGCCACTGCGGTCGGAGCGACCGGCGTCGGAGCTGGCGCCCGAGTCGGAGCTCGGCTCAGACTGGCGGACGGCGCGGCTTTCGGACACCGAGGCAGTATAGCCAGGGGTTGGAAGCCGGACTCGTATACCTTTGTGGCTACTCTCGAGGCGCCGGTCCTCCGGCACCCCCACTGCCTCACGAACAGGCGCCGTTCGCTGTCACCAGCCAAACCGCCGAAGTCGCCGAAGTCGCCGAAGTCGCGCGTGAACTCCCTCACCCTTGCCATCGATACCGGCTCACCGGTGGTCAGCGTCGCCCTGGGCGCCGGTCCAACGCCTCTCGCCCATCGCTCGGCCACCCAGCGCGAGGCTTCAGGCTCGCTGCTCCGGCTGGTAGACGAGGTCCTCGTCGACGCCGGCCACCGCGTGTCCGAGGTGGCGCGAATCGTCGCGCTCTCCGGTCCAGGCAGCTTCACCGGCTTGCGGGTCGGCATGGCAACCGTCCTCGGCCTGCACCAGGCCCTGGGCATGCCGGCGACCGCGCTTCCTACCCTCGAGGTCCTTGCGTCCTGGGCGCAGCAGGGCGCGGGAATCCAGACAGCCGCCGTGGTCGCGGTCGTCGACGCTCTGCGAGGCGAATGGTTCGCCCAGCGCTTCGAGCTCGACGAGTGGCCGTCGGCGATCGAAGCGCCCCAGCGAATCGCGGCCTCGATGGTGGTGGCCGAGCTCGCGACCTCGCCGGTCGTCGGCTTCGGCGCCAGGCGGTTGGCAGCCTTCGGAGCCGACCCGAGCTCGCTCCTCGAGCCCGACTTCTTGGCGGTCGCCGCGCTGGCGGTCGCCGATCGCTCGGGCCTGGTTTGGGATCCGGGCACACTCCTCGAGCCTTTGTACCTGCGCTCGCCGGTGATCGATAAAACGCCCCGTCCCGGCTTGCGCGGTGCGCCCGGGCGCTGGTAGCCTGCGAAAGAGCATGTCGACCACGACTCGGTCTCGGCCAACCGGGAGCAGCCAATCAGGCTGCTCCCTGGTGCGGCTTGCCGACCTAACCGCACACGGCCGCAGGTCCGGTACCGCGGCTTTTCAAGCCAGAACCAACCCCAAGATAAGGAGGAGTCTGAATGGATCGCGAGTCCGTCCAGCAGGAACTGATCGAGAGCCATGACGAGTTTCGTCGTCTCCATCTGGAGCATCAGGATTGCGAGTGCAAGCTCGAAGCGATCACCGGAAAGAGCCTGCTGTCTCAGGAGGACGAGACCGAAGCCAAGCGCCTCAAGATCCACAAGCTGGCGCTCAAAGACCGTATGGAGACTTTGATCCGTAGCCACGCGGAGGCGCTTTCCGTCTCCTCCTGACCTCTACCCGAACTCCCCCTGGTTCTTCGCGAGGCTCCTCGCGAAGCTCGCATCCTGCCGGGCTGAGCCACCGGTCCTGAGATCGAAGGCGAACGCCGACTCTGCTAGATTGCGGCGTCGATGCGCTTGGCCCCAGAAGCAAAACCGTTCGCGTTGCCGCCGCTGGTCGCCGCAGCGATCTTCGCCGCGCTCGGCTGGCCGTGGGCTGCGGCCGCGGCGTTGCTCCTCACCCTCTTCCTGCTCTACTTCTTTCGCGACCCCAGCCGGGCCTTTTCCGGACCCGTGGAGTTGGTGATCGCCGCCGCCAACGGCGTGGTCACGGTGATCGACACCGTCGAAGACCCTGCCGTGGGGCCGGGCCCGCACCGGCGCATCGCAACGTTTCTGTCGGCGTTCGACGTCCACGTCCAGCGGGCGCCCGTCGAGGGCAAGGTGGCGCACAGCGTCTACCAACCGGGCCGAAAGGTCGCGGCCTTTCGCGCCGACGCCGACAAGGTCAACGAGAACCACTTGACCGTGCTCGAGCGCCCGGAAGGCGACCGCATCGGCGTTCGTCAGATCGCCGGCTTGCTGGCCCGCCGGGTGGTCCCGTACCTTCGACTCGACCAACAAGTGGAGCGGGGCCAGCGCCTCGGAATCATCAAGTTCGGCTCGCGCGTCGACTTGGTGCTGCCGGCGAGCTACCAGATCCTGGTCGAGCCGGGGCAACGCCTGGTGGCGGGCGCGACCCCGGTGGCCATGCCGACCGATCCTTCGACTCCTCCGCCGGAGATGGCTTAGCAATGGGTTCGGTGGCTCGTTCTCCCGTCCATTCGTCGCCTGCCCAGTCGCGCGGCCAAGCGCCCGCTCGCGAGCGCCGGCTCGTCGCCTGTCGACCAAGGCTCGGGCAGACTCCTGGCGCGAACCCGTGAGGCCATCGACTCCCAACGAGCCGCCGAGCCCGGGCGGAGCACCGGTTACCTCCGAGGCGCGCCCGCTCCGGCCGCGAGGCCAGGTCCGACGCGGGGCCTATTTGATCCCGAGCCTGTTCACGATCGGCAACCTGGTGCTCGGCTTCTACGCGATCATCGTCGGTTTGCGCGGCGACTTCGAGCGCGCGGTGCCGCTGATCTTCGTCGCGGCACTGGTCGACGGCCTCGACGGCCGACTGGCGCGAGTGACCCAGACCGCCAGCGATTTCGGCCGTGAGTTCGACTCGCTCGCGGACATCGTCACCTTCGGCGTCGCCCCGGCATTGCTCATCCATGCCTGGGGTCTCCACGAGCTGGGCCGGATCGGTTGGCTCTTGCCGACTTTCTTCTTGCTGTGCACTGCGATCCGATTGGCGCGGTTCAACGTCCATACTCGCGCCGCCGACCCGCGCTTTTTCGTCGGGCTGCCAGCGCCGGCGGCTGCCGGTGCGCTGGGCTCCCTGCTCTTTTTTGCAGACTTCGTCGACCGCCCCGAGCTTCGATCCGCGTCGATCGTCGGGCTCGCTGCGGCGGCGGTTGCGCTCGGTCTGTTGATGGTCTCGACGTTTCGCTACTACAGCTTCAAGGAGCTCGATCCGCGCCGCCGCTGGACCTTCCGAATCGCGCTGCCGCTGGCGGTCGCGGTCCTGCTCTTCGCTCTCCAGCCCGCGGCGGTGTTCCTGCTGGTCAGCGGCACCTACGCCCTGATCGGCCCGTCGCTGTGGCTGCGCGGCAAGCTGCGGCGAAAGGAACCGCTCGTCGCTCCACCGGAAGCGCGGGAGAACGCGTGACCCGGATCGGGATCTTGGAGCCCACTACTTTGGTGGGCACGGAGTTCTGCCAGGCGCTCGGCAGCCGGGCGGTGCCCGACGACGAGTTCGAGGCGCTCACCGCCGATCCCGAGCAGGTGGGTACGATCTCCGAGATCGGTGGCCGTGCGGCACTGG
>JAQBHE010000088.1:0-5729 GCA_032128015.1 Holophagae bacterium | reverse complement strand
GCCTCGGTGGTTGCGGGCTTTGCCGGCACCGATGGATCGCGGATCCGTGAGCTCCTGCCCCCCGAGGCGGTCACCGAGCTCGAGCGGCTGCGGGCCTCGATTCAGGAGTGGTGGCTGGCGTTGCCGCCGGGCGAGGCGGAGAAATACGGCTCGGGTCTGGCCAAGAGTCGCTACCAGAGGATCGAGGTCGCGGGCAGCGGTCCGGCGCTGATCGAAGAGCTGAGCCGCCGGGTCGGCGCCGGCGACTTGTTCGCCTATTTCGTGATCGGCGATGACCCGGTCGAGAGCGGCGAGGGCAGCCGCTACTTGTCGTCGAACCTCACCGATACCAACCTCCAGCAGTGGTTCGAGCGGTTGGCGAGCGACGTGGTGCGCAACCGTCGTCTGGCGCAGCGCGAGATCGACCCCGAGACCGCGCGCTGGGTTCAGGAGCCGCTGCGGTTTGCGCCTTCCAGGGTCTCGGCCAGCGGCCAGGAGGAAGAGGTCGCGGTGCAGGACCGGGTCCGCCAGTGGGCGCCGGCGGCGTTCGTGTACCTGCTGTGGATCTCGGTGTTCACGATCGCGCAGATGCTCTTGACCAACACCGTCGAGGAGAAGTCGAACCGCTTGATGGAGGTGTTGCTGTCGTCGCTCTCGCCGCTCCAACTGATGGTCGGCAAGATCGTCGGCATCGCCGCCACCGGCCTGACCATGCTCGGCAGCTGGATCGTCTTTTTCTACCTCGCCACCAAGTACCTGCCGCGGTTCTTGGGCGGCGGCGACATCGGCTTCGATCTGTCGGTGATCGCCACCGACCCGATCTACATCGGCTCGTTCGTCGTCTACTTCCTCCTCGGCTACCTGCTCTATGCCTCGTTCCTGGTCGGGATCGGTTCGGTGTGCAACAGCCTCAAGGAGGCGCAGAACCTGATGGCGCCGATCACCCTGGTGCTGATCGTGCCGCTGTTCGCGATGATTCCGATCACCGAAGATCCCAACGGGACGCTCGCCAAAGTGCTGTCCTACGTGCCGCCGTTCACGCCGTTCGTGATGATGAACCGCGCCGCCGGGCCGCCGACGACCTTCGAGTACCTGACGACCACGCTGCTGTTGTTGGTGTCGGTGGCAGCGGCGATGTGGGCAGCGGCCAAGGTGTTCCGGATCGGGGTGCTGATGACCGGAAAGCCGCCGAAGCTGACCGAGATCCTGCGCTGGATCCGCTCGCCGGTCGGGGTCGTGCCGCAGCGGCGCTGACCACCGCTGGCGCAAGCATCGACCTCGCCCCGGGTGGGCGGCGGGTGACTCCCGGACCGGCTGCGACTACAATGCAGCTTGGGCTCGGCGCGGTTGTGGGGCCACCGCGGGCCTGAGTCGCGGCAGCTCTTTCGCCGCGTGCTACCCGCCCGACTGGAGCGACGATGACCACCCACGAGCGGCCGCTGTCGGCAGTGATCCCGGAGAGCCGGCCGCGGCTCTGGCCGCAGCTGCGGTCCCGCATCCATCACGCCGTGAAGGCGCCGTTCTACTGGGCCTACGAACGTCGGCTGCTCGCCGATGTTGGTTCGTGGACACTGCCTCGCCATATCGGCGTGATCATGGATGGCAACCGGCGGTTTGCCCGGCGGTCCGGTTTGGCGAGCGTCAGCCAGGGCCACTTGCGAGGCGCTCAGAAGCTGTGGGAAGTCCTTTCGTGGTGCTACGAACTGGGTGTGCCGGTGGTAACTGTGTGGAGTTTTTCGCTGGACAACTTCGAGCGCGACACGACCGAGGTCGAGAGCCTGCTCGCGCTCTTCGAGGAGAAGACCCGCGAGTTGGCTGACCACGAAGAGGTTCACACCAAAGAGGTGCGGGTGCGCTACCTCGGTGCGATCGAGCGCCTGCCCGAGGGCCTGCGCGACGCGATCGCCCACGCCGAGGAGGCGACCGCCTCCTACGACCGTTTCCAGCTCAACATCGCGATGGCCTACGGTGGTCGCCAGGAGATCGCCCAAGCTTTCCGTCGCTACATGGTCGACGCCGAAGCCCAGGGACAGTCGCTGGCCGAGGTTTGCGCGAGCTTCGAGGACGGTTCGATCGAGCCCTACCTCTACACCTGCGGGCAGCCGGAGCCTGATCTCATCTTGCGCACCAGCGGTGAGATTCGCCTTGGGGGATTCCTGCTCTGGCAAAGCGCGAACTCAGAGTTCTATTTTTGCGAGACCAACTGGCCGGCGCTGCGCAGGATCGACCTGCTGCGCGCGCTGCGGTCCTACAACCAGCGCCAGCGCCGAAACGGTCGTTGACCGGGAGCGGGACCTCGAGGCCTTGGCGGACACCAAGCGCGCCGGCGATCGACATTGCGCCGAGGATCGGCGTGGCGGCGACGATCGGTGCGCTGCTGCTGGGGTTGACCCTCGGAGCGGCGGCTCGCGAAGATGGCCCGGCGCGGGAAGCGCAGGCGGCAGAGCTGCGGCAGGACGCGACAGTCAGCTGGGGATCGGTATTCCCGGTCGCGGTGCCCGCGGCGCTGGTGAGGAGCGCGCTAGACGATCCCATGCTGATGGCGGCTTTGTGGACCGCCTGCGGCAAGACCCCGAGGTATCGACTCTCGGCCGAAGTCGGCGACCAGCTCCACGTCGTCGATCCCACCGGGCTTGCCGGCGATCTGTGGCCGCTTTCGTCCTTGAAGAATCGGCGGCGCTACCTGGTCCGCGGGGAGATCGACCACTGGGCGGCTCCCGGTTGGAGCGGCGCCGAAGCGTTGGTCGAGCTCTCGGTGGCGGGCGATGAGCACGCCGCCAAGATCGTGGTGCGGATCGACCTCCGGCCGACCAGCCGTGTCGGGCGCCTGGTCGCCGGCGTCGCGAGCTCGGCGATCGGAGAACTGATCGATCGACGGGCGGGCGCCAACGCTCGCGATGCGGTCGCGGTCCTCGAGGACATTCGCCTCCGGCCGGCTGAGGTGTCGGCGCGGTTGACCGGCGCAGATCGCGAGCGCTTCGAGGGGCTGTTTCTTCGAGTGCCACCGCCCCAACAGTGATTCTCGGGGTTGGGATTCTCGGGGTTGGGACTCTCGGGGTGGGCTCGCGCCATCTGGGGTTGATCGCGCCGCTGGTACGATGACGCTTCGAGTGGCTTGCCAACAAATGCGGCCAGCGGTCGGTCGCTGACGCCTGAGAAAAAGGGGAATCATCATGTTCGAGCTCTCTGCCAAAGCCAAGGACTACCGTGACCGGGTCGCGGGTTTCATGGACGCCCATATTTACCCAGCCGAGGAAGCGGTAGCGGTGCACATGCGGACCACCGCCGATCGTTGGCAGCCGATTCCGATGATCGAGACCCTCAAGGCGAAGGCCAAGGCCGAGGGGCTGTGGAACATGTTCCTGCCCGAGAGCAGCCGCGGCGCCGGTCTCACCAACCTCGAGTACTCGCCGTTGTGCGAGCTGATGGGACGGGTCGGATTCGCCTCCGAGGTCTTCAACTGTTCGGCCCCCGACACCGGCAACATGGAGGTCCTGGAGCGCTACGGTTCCGAGTCGATCAAGGAGAAGTGGCTCAAGCCGCTGCTCGCGGGCGAGATTCGCTCGTGCTTCGCGATGACCGAACCGGCGGTGGCGTCGTCTGACGCCACCAACATCGAGTCGAGCATCAACCGCGACGGTGACGAGTACGTCATCAACGGCCGCAAGTGGTGGAGCTCGGGCGCGGGCGACCCCCGGTGCAAGGTCGCGATCTTCATGGGCAAGACCGACCCCAAGGGTCCGAAGCACGCTCAGCAGTCGATGATCGTGGTGCCGTTCGACACCCCCGGGGTGAAGATCGAACGCATGCTCACGGTGTTCGGGTACGACCACGCGCCCCACGGTCACGGCGAGGTCCTCTACACGGACGTCCGTGTCCCCAAGGAGAACCTGCTGCTCGGAGAGGGGCGAGGGTTCGAGATCGCGCAGGGCCGGCTTGGCCCCGGGCGGATCCACCACTGCATGCGCGCGATCGGGCTCGCCGAGCGCGCGCTCGAGCTGATGTGCGATCGCGTCCACAAGCGGGTCGCCTTCGGCCGCCAGCTCGCCGAGTTCGAATCGATCCGCCAGGACATCGCGAAGAGTCGGATCCAGATCGACCAGGCACGGCTGCTGGTGCTCCAGGCAGCGCACCTGATGGACACCGTCGGCAACAAGGAGGCGCGCAAAGAGATCGCGATGATCAAGGTGGTGTGCCCGCAGATGCTGCTCGACGTGCTCGACCGCGCGATCCAGGCCCACGGCGGCGGTGGGGTGTGCCAGGACACCTTCCTCGCGAGCTCGTGGGCGAGCGCCCGGACTCTGCGGCTCGCCGACGGCCCCGATGAAGTGCACCTCGAGACCGTGGCCAAGCTCGAGACCCGGGCTTTCCGGCGCCGCTGAGCCTAGAGGAACGACCGTTCGAATCGGCGGTGCGATCGCGTGGCGGCCGCGGGCGACCGCCGGCATCCTAGCGCTCGCAGGTCTCGCTCTTGGCTGCGCCGAGGGGACCCCGGGCCGCCCGGCATTCGTGCCGGAATCCAGCGCGGGCGAGCTGCAGCCGGTGCGGGTCGGCGCCGAGATCCTGATCGAGAGCGGTTACCGCGCCCTCGCGGGGTCACGAGTCGGGCTGATCGCGAACCCGACGTCGCGAGTCGGCGACCGTCATCTGGCCGATGACCTTGCGCTCGCGCCGGCGGTCACGTTGGGCGCGTTGTTCGCGCCCGAGCACGGCTTGCGAGGGCGTGAGGAGGCGGGCGCCCGGTTCGCAGGCGGTGTCGATCCGGCGACCGGCGTGGTGGTGCACAGCCTGTATGGCGAGCGCTTGCGTCCGTCGCCGGAGTCCTTGGCGGACCTCGACGTCTTGGTGTTCGACATCCAGGACGCCGGCGCCCGCTTCTACACCTACATCTCGACCCTCGGACTGGCGATGAGCGCGGCGGCCGAGGTCGGGATCCGGTTCGTCGTCCTCGACCGACCGAACCCGCTCGGAGGCGAGCGGGTGGAGGGCTTCGTGCTCGAGGATGGCCAACTCTCGTTCGTCGGCGCGTATCCGATCCCGACCGTGCACGGTCTGACAGTCGGCGAGTTGGCGCGGATGATCGTCGGCGAGGAATGGGTCGAGGGCGTCGCCGGTCTCGACCTCGAGGTGGTGCCGATGACCGGTTGGCGACGCGCGATGATGTGGCCAGACACCGGTCTCGAGTGGCTGCCCACGAGCCCCAACGTTCCTGACTTCGAGACCGCCCTCGTCTACCCCGGCACCGCTTTGTTCGAGGGTACGGTGTGGAGTGAGGGTCGGGGGACGGAGGCGCCGTTTCGCACCCTTGGCGGTCTTGGTCTCGATGCCGAGTCGCTGCTGCGAAGGCTCGCTCGGTCACCGATCCCAGGAGCGCGGGTGAGCGCCGCGCGCTTCGTGCCGCAATCGTTGCCCGGCCGCGCGAGCCAACCCAAGCACCAGGGCGAGAGCCTGTCGGGTGTGGCGATCGAGATCATCGACCGGCCGGACTACGCGCCGGTCGAGGTCGGGGTGGCGTTGGTCGCGGCGTTCCTCGAGGAGAGCGGCCTCGGACCCGGGGCGTTCGATGAGAAGCGCTTCGATCGCCTCGCGGGCACTTCCCGTTTGCGTGAGATGTTGGTCGCCGGACGTCCCGCGGTCGAGATCGCGGCGGCCTGGCGCTCGGAAGTCGCGCGGTTTCGAGAGCAGCGCGCGCGCTACCTGCTCTACGACTGAGGTGGCCGCGGCGCGGCGCCGGGTCACGAGACGCCGAC
>JAQBHE010000087.1:0-6110 GCA_032128015.1 Holophagae bacterium | reverse complement strand
GCGCCGAGTCGATGCTGCCGCTGCTCGCCCAACGGGTGTGCGAGATTACGCTCACCGAGCCGCCGAGCCCGCGCGCCCTGGGCGCTGCGACCGTCGCCGGCTTCCTCGCCGGCCGGCAGCCGCCGCCGCGGATGGTTCCGGAAGTGGCGATGGCGCTCGACTGTGCCCTCCACGAGGCTGCCCTCCCCGACCGTGCTCTCCTCGACTCTCCGCGCCACCTCTTGGTGTGCGGCTCGCTGTACCTGGTCGGCGAGGTTCGGCGGCGACTGCGCGAGAACTTCGGGCGGCCAGAGGCCGCGGTCAGTCTGTCGACCGGCTGACCGCAGGCTCGAGCTCGACCTCGGCTCGCGTGGCACCCTCGGTGCTTTCGATCCGGGCTACCCGAGGGGTGTGTCGGCCACCGTCAAAGGGGGTCTCGAGAAACGTCCGCAGCAGCTCGCGGGCCAGTCCGAGAGCAATCACGCGGCCGCCGAGGGTCAGGACGTTGGCGTCGTTGTGGGCGCGCGCCATCCGCGCGGTGTAGAGATCGGTGCAGTTGGCCGCTCGCACCCCCGGATGTCGATTGGCGGCCATCGCCATCCCGACGCCGGTTCCGCATACCAGGAGGCCGCGGTCGACGCGTCCAGCGCTCACTTCGAGAGCGACCCGGTGCGCGGGCTCGGGATAGTCGACGTGCGCGCCGGTGTCGGCGCTGACGTTCAGGACTTCGTGGTCCAGCTCGAGCAGGAATCCCTGGAGCTCTTCCTTGAGCTTTTGTCCTGCCTGGTCGGCGCCGAGCGCGATCTTCATTTCGGGCTCCCTCATCGAGCTTGGCCGAGCGTCGGCGGCGTGTCAAACGCGCGCTGTGACCTGGAGGTTGCTCACACGAAGCTCATTCCCACCGACAGTCTCTCTTCGTCGACAAAGCGGCGGGCGGGCACCGAGGTTCCGTCTTTGCGCCGGAGCTTCTCGATTCCAAAAGCCGACTTCTCGCCGCACAGTACGGCGATGCGGCCGGTGCGCATCCCGAGGTAGGTGCCGGTGTCTCCGGCCGGCGGGTCGTACCAGTCGAGCGGGACGCCGCGCAGAATCTCGACCTCGCTTGCCTTGACCCAAGTCAGCAAACCGCGTTTTGGGGCATAAGAGCGCAGCCGGTTGTAGACCGCCTGGGCGTCGAGCCACCACGGCGCCTTGCGGTGCCGGCGGGTGAGTCGCGGGCAGCGGCTGGCGCGCTTCTCGTTCTGCGGCTTGGGCTTGATCTTGGGTCCGGCGCCGAGATAGCGCCGGACGGAATCGAGGAGGACCTGGGAGCCGAGCTCGATGGCTCGTGGTGCGAGCGCACCGTAGTTCTCGTCGGGAGCGATTGGGAGCGACTCTTGGACCAGGATCATGCCGCGGTCGTCAGCGTCTTCGACCAGCAGCGTGGTCACCCCGGTCTGCGTTTCGCCGGCAGCGAGCGCGCTGCGTAAGGGCTCACCTCCCCGGTAGCGCGGAAGCAGCGAGAAATGGAGTCCGATGACGCCGCGGTCCGGAGCGCCGAGCACCTCAGGCGAAAGCGCGGCGCCGTACTCGACGGCAATCGCGAGGTCGGGAGCAAGGGTGGCGATGGCTTCGCGGGCGCTCAGATCCCGACGGTCGCGGACCCGGATCAACTCGAGCCCCAGCTCAACTGCCACTTCGGCGACCGTTGAAGGTCTGCGGGTCTCGTCGCCGACGATGTCGCGGGTGACCACGAGCTGCAGCGGCAAGTTCGGGGCAAGTCGGCGCAAGACCTCGGCGGCGATCACGGAGGTGCCGAAGAACGCTACGGTGGATGCCGGCTTCTTGCGTGCCATACCGGCAAGGGTACCGCGTCTCCGAGAAGAGTGGATCAGCAGACTTGGCTAAGATGCCAAGAAGAAGTTGAGCCGCAGCGAACGGGAGACCCGAGCGCGGACCCACCATGGATCCCGAATCTCGACAAGCTCAGGTGCCAGGGGTCTTGGCGCCTGGCCCGAGATGGCGACCCGCGATGGCCGCCTTGGCCTTGATCGTCGGTCTGGGAAACGGTCTGGCCTGCAGGCCACGAGCCTCGGAGGTCGCCGAGGATCCGCAGCGCAGCCTCGCGATCGCCGCGGTCGAGGACGGCTTGGTGCCGTGGGTGCAGGTCGCGGGCGACGATGCCGAAAGTTGGTCGCTGGCCGAGCGCATGGCGCACTACGGCGTTCCCGGCGCAAGTGTCGCGGTGATGCGCAGTGGCGAAATCGAATGGGCCCGCGGCTACGGTCTCCGAGAGGCGGACCTCCCCCCAGGGGAGGCCGACCTCCCCGGGGAGGTCGGCCCCGAAACGCTGTTCGGCGCCGGTCCGGTGACCGCCGCCGCGCTCGCGATCGCGGTGGTCGGTTGGGCTGATGCCGAAGAGCTCGACATCGATCGCGACGTCAACCAGCTGCTGACCTCGGTCCGAGTGCCGGTGCACCCGTCTGGGCAAAAGGTGACCGTGCGTCGCTTGCTCAACCACGTTGCCGGCATCGAGCCCGCCCGGCTCGATCCCATCCCAGCGACCGCGACCCTTCCCGAGGTCGCGGACATCATCGCCGGCCGACCTCCGGCGGTCACCGCTGGCCGACCTCCGGCGGTCGACCGGCCGTTGATGCTGGGCGCCCGCCCGGGTCTGCGGTACGGCTTCTCGGAGACCGGCCTGGCGGTGGTCCAGCAAGTCGTCGTCGATGTCGCCCGGGCCGACTTCAGCGATTGGATGGCGGAACGGCTGTTGCGCCCGGTCGAGATGGACCACAGCCGTTTTTCGGTTGCGCCGCCGACCGACCTCGCAGTGGCGCGAGCCCACGATGCCGCTGGGCGAGTGATTGCCGAACCTCTCCGAGCACCGGTCCTGGCGGTAGGCGGGCTGTGGACCACCGCCGGCGACCTCCTGCGAATGGTGGACGCGCTGCTCCTGGCTCGGGACCCTGCGCGGACCGGGATCGTCTCGGCACGGGCCGCGTCCGAGATCCTGGAGCCTGGGCTCAAGAGCCAGGCCCTCGGCTTTGAGATTCGTGAGCAGGCCGGGGTGCGCCGCCTCTTGGCATCGGGAGGGGGACTTGGCTACCACGCCTTGGTCACCGCCGACCTCGAGACCGGTGACGGTGTCGCCATCCTGACCAACGGCGAGCGGGGGGAGATGCTGGCGCGCGAGATCGTGCTCGCGGTGGCGAACGCCTACGGCTGGCGCGGCCTGGCGCCGCTGATGATCGATCGCGAGGTGTTCGAGCGGAGCGCCAAGGTGGCGTTGGTGGGCGACTACCGCCTCGACGACGGCCGCTTGCTCCACATCACGCTCGAAGGCGGTGGCCTGATCCTGGGGGCGGCGCCCGATGTCTTCGTGGGCGAAGAGGCTTCGAGATCGCCGATCTATCCGCTCGCGGGCAGCGACTGGGTGATCGCCGACCGGCCCGAGCGGCTGCGCTTCGAGTACCAGGGCGGCGATCTCGCGAGCGCGTTGTTCCTGGGCGAAGCGCGCGCTCCACGCGTCGGTGGCGACGGCGCCCCGGTGGTCTCCCGCTACTGAGCGCGGCTGAGCGCCACGGACGGTGGCTCACCAACGAACATGCGGGGGAACGTCGTTCCCGGTTGGCGGCCCTTACGCTTGACTCCTACGCTTGAGTCCTACGCTTGAGTCCTAGGATTGACCGATCCGCTCGTCGGCGAGCCGGACTCGTTCGCGTTGCTCGGCGCGAAAGCGGGTCAGCCGCTCGCGGAGTTGGGGGTCGTTGAGCGCGAGAATGTGGACCGCGAGCAGAGCGGCGTTGTCGGCGCGGTTGATGCCGACGGTGGCGACCGGGATTCCCTTCGGCATCTGGACGATCGAAAGCAAGGAATCGAAACCGTTGAGCGGCCCGCTCGCGATCGGCACACCGACCACCGGCAACTCGGTCGCGGCGGCGACCACCCCCGGGAGGTGGGCGGCGCCGCCGGCGCCTGCGATCAGCACCTGGAGCCCCCGGCCCGCGGCCGAGCTGGCCCAGATCGCGGTGTCCTCGGGAGAACGGTGGGCCGACAGCACCCGCGCTTCGCAGCCGATCCCGAAGTCGCGGCAGACGTCGCGGGCAGCCTGCATCACCGGCCAGTCGGAGTCGCTGCCCATGACGATGCCGACGTGCGTCGGCGGGGCGGGGACGGTGGCCTGCTTGGTCATCGGTGGCAATTGGGAGTCGGTTGAGGGCGGGATCACGACGAGATCACGACGCGATCACAACGGGATGTTGCCGTGCTTGCGCGCCGGCGTCTGCACCCGCTTGCTGCGCAGTTGGCGCAGCGCGCGCACGATCTCGGGACGGGTGCGGCGTGGCTCGATCACCGCGTCAACGAAGCCGCGCTCGGCGGCGATATAGGGGTTCGAGAAACGGGCTCGATACTCCTCGACTTTCTGCTCGCGCACCGCTTGGGCGTCGGCGCTCGACAGCGACGCGAGCTCGCGCCGGTAGAGCACGTTGACCGCCGCGCTCGGTCCCATCACCGCGATCTCGGCGCTTGGGTAGGCAAGATTGACGTCGGTGCGGAGGTGCTTGCTCGCCATCACGCAGTAGGCCCCGCCGTAGGCCTTGCGAGTGATCACCGTGATCTTCGGCACGCTCGCCTCGGCGAACGCGTAGAGCAACTTGGCGCCGTGGCGGATGATCCCGCCGCGCTCTTGGCGGGTGCCGGGTAGAAAGCCCGGCACGTCCTCGAAGGTCACCAGCGGGATGTTGAAGGCGTCGCAGAAGCGGACGAAGCGGGCACCCTTGACCGCGGCGTCGATGTCGAGCACCCCGGCGAGGTAGGCGGGCTGGTTGGCGACCACGCCGATTGTGAAACCGTCCATCCGGGCGAACCCGACGACGATGTTGCGGGCGAACTCGGCGTGCACTTCGAACAGGGTTCCCGAGTCGACCACCGCCCGGATCAGCTCCTTGATGTCGTAGGGCTTGTTCGGGTCCTCGGGGACCAATCGATCGAGCGCCGGGTCCTCGCGTCCGGGATCGTCGCCGGTGCGCACCACCGGCGGCTCATCGAGGTTGTTGCTCGGCAGGTACGACAGCAGCTCGCGAATCAGCAGCAGGCACGATTCATCGCTGTCGGCGGTGAAGTGGCTGATCCCGCTGACCGCGGCGTGGGTTTGGGGGCCGCCGAGGTCCTCCATCGTCACTTCTTCGTGGGTCACCGAACGAATCACGTCGGGTCCGGTGACGAACATGTAACTGGAGCCTTCGACCATCAACACGAAGTCGGTGATCGCCGGTGAGTAGACCGCGCCGCCGGCACAGGGTCCCATGATCGCGCTGATCTGCGGCACCACTCCAGAAGCCAGGGTGTTGCGCAGGAAGATGTCGGCGTAGCCACCGAGCGACGCCACGCCCTCCTGGATCCGGACAATAATTGTCAGGCCATTGGTGAAAGCTGACACGACATCCAGCACGTCCTGGTGCGTCAGCGCCGCCAATCTCCGCTCCAGTGCCTGGCCGATATCTGCGTCGCCGTGCCAGACCCATTGCCTGGCCAGCTCGTTCGCCAGTTCTTCGTTGCTTTGTGCGGCACTTTTCGACCGGCCGAGAAAATAGGATTTCGCTTCTTCAAACTCTTCGATGGTTGGAGGTTCGTCCAGCAATCTCCTGAATTCGCTGGCCATCAGAGTCTTAAGTGCGTCAATCTTTTGCGGGTCGACGCCAATGCCCAGCGTCACCCACGCATTGCTGCCATCGGAGTGGTAACGATTGTCGATGTAATAGGCAAGGCCGCAATTCGAAATCGCTTCTTTGCCCAGGCGACCCTCATAACCGTGTGACAGGATGTACTGCAATATCCGGATGGCGTCGTAGCGCGCTGTTCTCGGGCCCGGCGCGTTTACGATGTACCCTAGCTGAGCCTGCGCAACCGGATGACCGAGTCTGACGATTAGTTGGCCGTTGTCGATTGCCTCGGCTGGCCGTGCGAACGCCTGTTTCGCGGTCGAATTGCCAAAATTCCGATCAAGTGTGGCAAAGGACTCGTCCACGTCGACGTTCCCGCTGACAACGATAAGAGCGGGCGCTACTTCGATCGCGTGAGTTGCCATCATGTGGCGCGCAAAGGTTTGTTCGAGACGCACTTCCGGATCGTCGGAGTCAGATTCCGCG